>JAZQGM010000059.1:0-4434 GCA_045540075.1 Acetatifactor sp.
TGACTGGGTTCGTACAGACCAAACTTGGTATCATTTAAGCTGGCACTTGCAAGCATTCCGATAGAACCTGTCACCATGCTGGCTTCATCTGACAAAATATCACCGAACATATTCTCGGTCAGGATCACATCAAACTGTGCAGGATCCTTTACCAGCTGCATGGCACAATTATCAACCAGCATATGTTCCAAAGTTACCTCAGGATAATCCTTGGCCACCTCTTCTACTACCTTTCTCCACAATCTGGAGGAATCCAGTACATTGGCTTTATCCACGCTGGTCACCTTCTTACCACGCTTCATGGCAATATCAAAGCCCTTAATGGCAATTCTGCGAATCTCATTCTCGTCATATGTAAGGGTATCAATAGCCTTTCTCACACCATTTTCTTCAATGGTCTTTCTCTCGCCAAAATAAAGGCCTCCGGTAAGCTCTCTCATGATCATCATATCAAAACCGGCTGCACTGATCTCTTCCTTTAACGGACATGCTCCTGCAAGCTCTTCATAAAGAACTGCCGGACGCAGGTTGGCAAACAGATTCAGTGCCTTGCGGATCTTCAGAAGACCGGCTTCCGGACGCAGATTGGGGGGGAGCTGATACCAGGGAGATTTGGTGGTATCACCGCCGATAGAACCCATCAGTACTGCATCAGCAGCTTTGGCTGTCTCGATTGCTTCATCCGTAAGCGGAACTCCATGTACATCGATAGACGCACCACCCATTAAAATATCTGTATAATTCATAGTGTGACCATATTTCAAAGCCACCTTATCCAGTACCTTCTTTGCTTCCGCGACGATCTCAGGGCCAATACCGTCTCCGGGAATACAAGTTATCTTCAATTCCATAAATATGCACCTTTTCCTTTTTAGTTTATACCAGAAAAGGACTGTGTCCTATTGATATTATATCAACGTTCACAGTCCTTGTTTCTTTCTTTCGGATCTTTAAGCTTCTCCGGGTTTCTCTACACGTGTGATAGCTGATTTCTCCATAGGGATACGACAGTTCTTGTTATTACCGAATTCAACGATGACAGTATCATCTGTAATATCAATAATAATTCCGATCATTCCGCCCGTAGTCAGTACACAGTCACCGATTTCCAAAGCTGCCAACATAGCTGCTATTCTCTTCTGCTCCTTCTTCTGAGGTCTCATAAAGAAGAACCACATTGCACCAAGAATGACTGCATAGATCGCAAAGGTCATCACAAGTCCCATTGCACCGCCTTCTGGTGGTGTACCAGTTAATAAAATGCTCATTTTCTTTCCTCCTGCATTGTATTGCTTATTATCCAAGCCTTACTCTTTATAATACACAAAAAATCTGTTGTAGGCAAGTAGTTTCTGAAATATTTTATAAAAAAACTATGAATCCTGTGGTGTCGCCATGTTCTCCAGCTTTTGTTTCTTATATGCCGAGAAATTACCGGCATCCAAAGCATCCCTGATTTCTTCCATCATAGTATTATAAAAGTAAAGGTTATGCAATACACAAAGTCGCATACCAAGCATCTCCTTGGCCTTTAATAAATGGCGAATATATGCTCTGGAATAACGACGACATACAGGGCACTGACATCCTTCTTCAATCGGTCTGTCATCCAGTTCATATTTTGCATTAAACAAATTAATTTTACCGTGATTGGTATACAAGTGACCGTGACGACCGTTTCTGGTAGGGTATACACAATCGAAGAAGTCAACCCCACGTTCTACACCTTCCAAAATGTTTGCCGGTGTACCCACACCCATCAGGTAGGTAGGCTTTTCTTTCGGAAGATAAGGTACCACTTCATCTAATATGTGATACATCTCTTCATGACTCTCTCCCACCGCCAATCCGCCTACAGCATAGCCATCCAGATCCATCTCACGAATCCTCTTGGCATGTTCAATACGAATATCATCAAAAATAGCCCCCTGATTAATTCCAAATAACATCTGATTAGGATTGATCGTATCCTCAAGACCATTCAATCTGGCCATCTCCCTCTTGCAGCGCTCCAACCACCTGGTCGTCCGATCCACAGAATCCTGTACATATTTACGATCCGCCTTACTGGGCGCACACTCATCAAAAGCCATGGCAATGGTAGACGCCAGATTCGACTGAATCTGCATGCTCTCCTCCGGACCCATGAAAATCTTACGCCCATCTATATGAGAATTAAAATACACACCCTCTTCTTTTATCTTTCTAAGTCCGGCCAATGAAAATACTTGAAACCCACCGGAATCCGTCAAGATAGGCTTATCCCAACTCATAAACTTATGAAGTCCCCCAAGCTGTTTGATCACCCTGTCTCCCGGACGTACATGCAAATGATAGGTATTGGAAAGCTCAACTTGGGTCTTGATCTGTTCCAAATCCGATGTAGCCACAGCACCCTTAATGGCCGCAACCGTCCCCACATTCATAAAAACCGGCGTCTGAATCACCCCATGCACCGTATGCAACTCTCCGCGCTTCGCACGCCCTTCTGTTTTTAACAATCTGTACATATAAATGATTCTCCTTATTTTTTATCATCTTTCTCCCTTATTATACAACCACTGTTCAAAAAGATAAAGCACTTTTCAAAAATAGATTGCCATTTCCCTTAACTTTGCATAATCAGCCAGAATGTATCAGATACACAAAAGGACAATGTATCAGTCCATCTCAGAAACTTCTACAATTATTCAGTTTTTTATTCAATTTCCTCCAGCCAATTAATTCTAACAATTCGTCACAAACTCAAAATATCCATCCTCCCAGCACACATAATTTGAATATTCTGAACTTCCATAATATTTTATTCCCTGAATACCACAATCCTGGCAACAATCAGAGACGAAAGAAGGTATTAAATATACTCTTGGAATCTTGCTGTTATCGTTCTCCAGAGGGTAACGTATATACTTAAGGAACGTTCGATAACCTTTTCTGAAATCCCCTGAAAGATCGATCATACGTATGTGCTGTCGGGGAGTCAACCTCATGGTCTGTATCACACAATTCTCCCTGTCATATGCACTCATGTGCTTTGACACTTCTGCCTCGGCACCTTTCTGGGTATCTGCATAATAAAAATGTGCCTGCCCTACATGATTAAATCGGCCTGCACCTGGCATACCAGCCGGGGCTTTCTGCATTAAGTCCCAGACATATGGGGCTTCATCCTTGTTACGTACACGTGAATGATAATAGAAATCCTTATCAAAGTCCATCAGCTCACTAGTACTCTTGATCACTTCATAAATTTTCATTCCAATAGGATCCTTAAAGGCAAGCATAGGTTTCGTCGCCAGGAAATTCATAAAATTCATCAGTTCTTGCTCTGTAATAAAATCCACCTCAGGTGCTACCGCCTCCAACACACCCGCGCCGGAACAGAGCATATTCATCTCTGCAACATTCGCCGTCACTGTATCATTCTTTTCGTCATAAAACTTCCTGCGCTTCACATGATAACTGATGTCCTTGATAGTAGCCATCCGAAGTGCAGCATACTTATTCAAACCTTGAACGGAAGAAAGTATCCCTTGCGGCAACCCTGCCTGCTCGTTAACCATCTTTAAAATCGGCGTGACTTTCATATAGGCCATATCAGATGCCTCAATGCGTGGTCGGTCTAATGTTTTTCTTACAATATTAATACATGACAAAAACTCAGAATTCACAAGACTCTTCTGAATTGCTCTTGTCATCTCAGTCTCAGGATAAAACTTACTATAGACCATAGTTGCTGACAGAGCTTTTGAGTATTCCTTTAAAAGCTTATGTGAAATATTATCTGCAACTCCTTTAGCATAATACTCGACAAATATTCTTTTACTCATATCATCAACTAATAAATTAACCTTCATCGGCTGATGCTTTCTAAGTAACGTATTTCTATATGAGCTAATGATGTCAGCCGTCTGATTCATGCCCTGTATATGAAAACTTTTAATATCATATCTCTGTTCTCGGCTGAAATTTTCCATCAAATTAACCACGCCATTGTATTCCATATCTTCCATTCTCCTGCAAGTATTATCTTATAAAACTCATCAGCAGGCAACTATATAATCGCCTGCTGATAAAAAACATAAAGACATTATTTCTTGCTACTGCACATTAATAGGCACAGGTAAATCCTTCGGTTTCGTGATATAACTCTCTGTATTCATCAACATTACCATAATGAGTGCAGGTGACTCTGTAGGTCTCACCTAATTCTACATTATAGTAAACAAGCCTTATAAGACAACCACTGGCATTAGCCACCTCTCCACCTTCAGCCGTTGCTACTGTTGTCCATATTCCAAATAGCCCCTTTTTTTGTATTTCAATATCCTTTACGCCCACCACAGAACCCACAGCATTTAAGTCTGTATATATTGATACATGCATTCCCTCAGAATCATAAGCTATAGAAATAGATGTATCAAGAAAAGTTGT
>JAZQGM010000060.1:0-3211 GCA_045540075.1 Acetatifactor sp.
GGTCAGGGGGTTGTAAGTGCCGATCTCTTCGATGCAGCGGCCGTCACGGGGGGAACGGGAGTCAGCAACAACAACACGGTAGAAAGGAGCCTTCTTTGCACCCATTCTTCTCAGTCTGATCTTAACCATGGGATTTCACCTCCAAATAATTTAAAAAGTAATCTATATCGCAAAGCGAATTGCTTTCAGCGAACGTACATTTGTGGATTCTTTAGAATCCGGGGAAGCCTCCGAAGCCGCCCATACCGCCCATGCCACGCATGCGCTTCATCTTCTTGCCTGCGCCAGGGCCGGAGAACTTTTTGATCATGGACTTCATCTGATCGAAAGATTTCAGAAGTCTGTTCACATCCTCAACCTTCACACCTGCACCGGCTGCGATACGCTTCTTGCGGCTGGCTCCGATGATATTGGGATTCTCTCGCTCCTTAGGCGTCATGGAGAGGATAATTGCCTCAGTACGGCTCATAGCCTTCTCATCCACCTGGACATTCTTAAGAGCGCCACCGCCGGGGATCTGTGCCAACAGGTCCTGCATACTGCCCATGGATTTCAGCTGAACCATTTGATCGTAGAAATCCTGCAGTGTAAACTTATTGGACTTTAAGTTCTCCTCAAGCTTTGCAGCCTTCTCGGCATCAAATGCCTTTTCAGCCTTTTCAATCAAGCTCAGCATGTCACCCATACCGAGGATACGGGACGCCATTCTGTCGGGATGGAAGGTTTCAATATCTTCCAGTTTTTCGCCGATACCGGCAAACTTGATGGGCTTTCCGGTGACCGCGCGGACAGACAGCGCTGCACCGCCTCTGGCATCGCCGTCCAGCTTGCTCAGCATGACAGCATCAATATCCAGCCATTCATTAAAGCTCTGGGCAGCATTCACTGCATCCTGACCGGTCATGGCGTCCACAACCAGCATGATCTCATCGGGCTTTACGGTGGCTTTGATATTCTTCAGTTCTTCCATCAGCGCTTCATCCACATGCAGACGGCCTGCCGTGTCCAGGAACACCATATCATGGCCCCGCTGACGGGCATAGAGCACTGCTTCCTTGGCGATCTGCACCGGGTCGGTCTGACCTTTTTCGAAGACTGGGATACCCAGCTTTTCGCCGCAAACCTTTAGCTGCTGAATAGCGGCAGGTCTGTAAATATCGCAGGCAACAAGCAGAGGGTTCTTACCCTGGCGCTTCATAAGACCTG
Organism: Acetatifactor sp.; assembly: GCA_045540075.1. Lineage (GTDB taxonomy): Bacteria > Bacillota > Clostridia > Lachnospirales > Lachnospiraceae > Acetatifactor. The sequence continues at coordinate 1,207 of JAZQGM010000060.1, forward strand.
CAAGCTTAGAGCCGTTGGTGGTCTTACCTGCACCCTGCAGACCAACAAGCATCACAACGGTGGGACCGTTGGGATTGATGGTAATATGTTTTGTCTCGCTGCCCATGAGCTTAATGAGCTCTTCATTGACGATCTTAATGATCATCTGAGCAGGACTTAAGGCTTCCAGAACATCCGTTCCGATACAACGTTCGGTGACAGACTTGGTAAAGTCCTTAACAACCTTATAGCTTACGTCCGCTTCCAGAAGTGCCATGCGGATCTCACGCATTGCTTCCTTAACATCGGACTCCTTCAGGCGGCCTTTGCCCCTAAGCTTTTTGAAGGCAGAAGAAATTTTTTCGGTAAGTCCTTCAAATGCCATTGGTTACTCCTCTAACTCCCCGGCCGCAGCAAGAATCCGTTCAGCCAGGTGGGAAACATTCTGATCTTCATGCTCTGCCAGTACGGTAGCTGCCTTTATGATCTCGCGGGCAGCTCTACGGCATTGCAGATCCCGGCGTACACAGCCGGTCTTTTCTTCCATATTCTTAAGCAACGCTTCCGCTCTGCTTAAATTATCATGCACACCCTGTCGGGTGACATTCAGCTCCTGGGCGATCTCAGCTAAAGAAAGGTCCTGATTATGGCGCAGATCGAAGCACATGCGCTGACGTTCCGTCAGCAGTTCTCCGTAATAATCAAAAAGCAGTGTCATCTGCAACGCGTCCATAACAGCCTCCTTGTGTCAAGGTCTTTTCCTTGACACCTGGTGTATCATACACTAAAGAACAGGGTTTGTCAAGTATTTTTCCTTGACACTTCAAAATATTTTATACCACCGGCTAACTTCTGCCGTTTTAATAAATCCAATGCTTTCGTAAAGATTTATGGCCTTTTGATTGGTGGATGCAACCTCCAGTAGCACGCGGTCGCAAATGAGTGCATTCTTAAGCGCAGACACAACTTCCCTACCGCCTCCAGGCACTACAGAAGCCACACATGCGATCCGGTCATCGGAAGCAATACCGATTCCCAAGAGTGTTCCGTCTTTGTGGACAAAGTAGCCATCTCCCCGCTTTAGCAATTCCCGGGCAGCATTATCTGACATATATGAGGCAGTATCCACATTCTTCATTTTCATGTTGTATATCTCACACCAGCGGTGCAGCGTCTCCTCAGTCACAGGAAACAGACACGCATCTGTCTCAGGAATGACGTCCCAGGATGCCGACATCTGATAGACAACCGTATATAAGGGATAGTTCTTCAATATCTCATGGCCACCGGCATAGATCTTTTCAGCACCGACAGCCCTGCAGAACTGTACACACTCATCGAGAAATTCTGTTGGAAATGACGAATCGTGAATCGTCACATATGCAATCCCACTATAGGGAATTTCCTTTAAAACGAGGCTTCCCACTCCATTTTCTGTGGTAAACACTGGAAAATCACGCATGATTTCACCACCTTTTTCTTATCATACCACATTTCAAGGCCCCAGTCCACCCAATTTTATTGTGTATTTTGCACATGAGTTGACAGAAAACTTCCAGCAAACTTCATCCAAACACCAAAGTTTTTATAAAAAGTTAGCTAAAGTACTTTATTTGCTTGAAATTCCTATATTTAGGTGTATAATAATCCACGTTCTCATCTACAAAAGAAAGGAGTTGCTTTCATGAAGAAGATCATCTGCAAGAAAGAGTACGATACCGAGACCGCTACTCTGGTCAAGAAGTACACCTGTGGTTTCTTTGGTGATCCCGCTGGTTACGAGGAAAACCTGTACCAGACCCCCGGCGGCCTGTACTTCCTGCACGTAATGGGCGGCGAGACTTCTCCCTATCCCACTGAGGATATCCTGCGTCTGGCTAAGACTAAGGTCAACGACTGGATGGAGAATCACTAATATAGCCAAGTACATTGAAAAGGAGACTGCTTTTGCAGTCTCCTTTTTTCTTGACATCTGTGGTATGATATATAGTAGGTAATTATGAATTTTGATTAGGTGCAAGAATGA
>JAZQGM010000061.1:0-19339 GCA_045540075.1 Acetatifactor sp.
GGTTACATATATTCGTAATCTCTACATATGCTCTGCTGTAAACCATAACTACCCCCGAAACCGATTAAAGCAGGCAAACAGCTCCTGTTTTCTGGGTTTGGCCAATCCGCAGGGCACGAAGGATGTGCAAAATGGCTCCCAGCCTTGTTTTTTCAGAATATCCCAGATTTGATCTACCACCTGAGTCAGTGTCATATTTCTTCCGGATAGCTGTTCCAAGCCATAACGCATCATGTGCGCCAAAGCATTGGTCTGCTCCGAACAGGTCAGCTGCTCCACGTAGCGAATGTCCACCGTTTCTTTATCCAGCGAAAAGCTGTCACGGCCAAAGGTTTTCACCTTCATGTGTTCGTGGCGGTTGTCACGGCCAGGGTCTCTATCCCCTTCGCTCTGTCGGCCTCTGTCTCCATCGTCACCGTACTGTTGCCTGCCGCGGCCCGCCTGCACATCTCCCTGCTTGCCCGCTGCCCGCACATTGCCAGCCTTCCCCGGCATCTTACGTCCAAATTCCGGCACCTTAAAATCCGGCGCCTGTATTCTGGGAGCCTTATGATCTGCACACATGGCTTTCACCCCATCCGTGATATCCACAGGCCGGTAGCAATCCATCTGTAGGATCTTATCTGCGATGTAGAAAAATGCCCCACTGCTTCCGGCTACCAATACAGTGGACACTCCGGCCTTCTCATACAGATCCACCGCCCGCTCCAGAAAAGGTGTGATGGGCTCCTTCTCCCTGCTAATTACCTGCTGCATAAAATCATCCCTCACCATAAAGTTGGTGGCAGAAGTATCCTCATCGATCAGAAGCAAACCAGTGCCTGCCTCCACAGCCTCCAGCACACCTGCCGCCTGGGAGGTACTACCGCTGGCATCCGATGTGGAGAAGCAAGTGGTATCCTTGCCATTGGGCAGGTCATTGATAAACATGGATATATCCACATCCCGGATGCTGCGCCCATCCTCTGCACGAAGCTTCACCGCCGTAGAGTCTGTCACCACAAATTCTCTGCCATCTCCTACGATATGGTCATACACGCCTGTCTGTAAAGCCTCCAGTAATGTGGATTTGCCGTGATAACCACCTCCCACAATCAGAGTGATCCCCTCTTGGATAACCATACCTGTGATCTCCCTTTTGTGAGGGAGGGTAAATGTTCTTTCCATGGACTTAGGCGACTGAAATGCCACAGCTCCTTTTAATGGCAGATCTGAGATACCGCTCTTTCTGGGCAGCACACTGCCATTGGCCACAAAAGCCACCAATTTCTCCTTGGCTAATATGTTGCGCAAGGCCTCCTGGTCCTCTGAAAGCCACACGGCCTCCCGGACTTTCCTCTCATCCAACCTACGATAAAACAAGCTGCTTTCCACACTGCGAGGCAGAAAATCAAACAAAATCTTCTCAAGTTCCCCTGCATTAATGGTTCGTCCGAAAGCCGGAAATCCCACATGAAAACGGGCAAGGATCCCTTCCTTGGTAATCTGACAGGCACTGCGCTCCAGCACCTCCTGACCACATTTGGTGATGGACAGAAGGCCACTCTTACCGGAACCTTTGGCTTTAAAATTATAATCATCAAACTGCTCTGCCAATCTTCTGGTCAGATAATCCTGTAGGGCGATCCTGGAACAGTCTCTTTCGTAATATTCCACCGGAAAACCGGCATTTTTATGGAGTACCTCCACATGCAGACTGGAAGGAGTTGCAAAAGGATCTCCCTGCACATGGTCGATCACCAGCACATAACTTCCAAATTGATAGGACCCTGCCAATGATTTATAGGCAGGGTATCCTTTGTGATCAATAGAGCGAAGTAATGTGCGAAGTTCATTGGATGACTTTGCCACATATTTCATATCTTTCCTCCTTAGGCAGTGGGACGCTGACCGCTCATCTCTAACAGCTTATCACGCATCTCGTTCTCTATCTTGCGAAGCTCAATCTCAGCATTCTTACGTTTCTCTCTGCCCTCATTCTGAATCTTCATCACTTCATCGAAGGTACTGATCAGGGTCTGGTTGGTGGCCTGCAGCGTCTCGATATCAATGATACCACGCTCTGCTTCCTTGGCAGTCTCCAAGGTAGCCGTCTTTAGTGACTCCGCATTCTTCTTTAACAGTGCATTGGTCATATCACTGACCTCACGCTGAGCCCTTGCTGCTTCCGTGGAATGATTCAGACCAATGGCGATGACCATCTGATTCTTCCACAGAGGAATGGTATTTACCAAAGTAGACTGAATCTTGTCAGACATGGTAGTGTCGTTACTCTGAATCATACGGATCTGAGGTGCCATCTGCAAAGACACTGTCCGGGTCAGCTCCAGATCATGAATCTTCTTCTCAAACCGGTTACACATTTGGGAGAAATCCTTGGCAGCCTGGGTATCCTCGGGAAGCCCACTCTTCTGTGCCTTGTCAAGCAGCGCCGGCAATTCCACCTTTTGTGCCTGCTCTAATTTCTGCTTACCTGCCAGGATATACATGGACAACTCTTTGTAATAATTCAGATTCAGCTCATACAATTTGTCTAACATAGCCACATCTTTTAAAAGAACAACCTGATGTTGCTCCAGTGCCTGACTGATCTTATTGATATTCACTTCCGCCTTATCATATTTTGCTCTCATGTTAGCCAACTTATTGCTGCCCCTCTTGAAAAGACCAAGAAAACCTTTCTCCTCCTCGTCGTCCTCAAAATCCCTTAACTGAGCCACCACATCTGTCAGCATCTCGCCCACTTCACCCATATCCTTGGTGCGCACATTGCTCAGTGCTGTCTCTGAGAAGTCAGCGATCTTCTTCTGACAGCCGGCGCCGTATTGCAATACCATCTGGGTATTGGTCAAATCGATCTGAGCTGCAAAGTTATCTACCATCTGCTGCTCTTCGGGGCTTAATACCACCTGAAGTTCTTCCTCCTTTGGCTCTTCCACTACGACAGGAACTGCCTCTCCTTCCTTCTTTTGCTCCTCTTTGGGAAATGGTTCAAAGGTAAGTGTGGGAGCTTCCTGTAACAGTTCATCTAAATTTTTGCTCATGGGTTTATTCCTCCTGAAATTGATAATCTACGGTCGGTCCAAATTCACGGTCGCGTAAAAATTTCCAACTTATCTGAATATATTCTCAAACTCCTTGTTCCCTGTCAACCCTTCCTTTGCAAGCATCGTCTGCAACACCTGAGCATCCGTGGTCACATCATAGACTGATGACCGGAACAATTTATTCAAAAGCTCTGCAAAAGCCTGATTGATGGTATCAAGGGTCTTCTCTATCTCCAGCTTCGCTGAAGCAATATCAGCTCCCGGCACGCTCACATCATCAAATTCTTCGTATGCCTCCACCAGCTTCAGCGTGGTGGGCAGATAATAATTCATAAATTTCTGCATCTGTGGCATCTGCTCCGGGTGCTCCTTTATCCGGTCAAAAATCTCCTGCAACAGATTCTCCAATTGGGATAACTTCGCAGAGATCACTTCACCTTCAATATCATCATTCAACTTGCGCAGGTTACTGATATAGTCATTGCCTTCCCTGATCAGGGCTGCCAGCTCCGAATCTTCTATGCCTTCCATTTCTACCAAGTCCCCAGCATCGCGGTCCTCCGACATCAAATACGATCCCTTGGCCTTCTGCTTCTCCTGCATCCTGGCCACCTTCTCTTCCATCTCCAAGACCTTGCGCTCCTTCTGAAGCTTCAAATACTCCCGAAACGTTGCATCATCCAAGATCAGACAACTCTCCTGCGCATCCAGATGCCCCTCCGGGAAAATCCCCAGCTTGATCATCTTCTTCACATCCTTCAGGATATGCTTCTTGCTCTTACCCATCTGCAATGCCAGTTCTTCGATATCAATATAACTTTTCCCACCACAGAGCGCCACATACCGCTCCGCGCGCTTGATCCGATTCCTTCTCATACAACCTCTATCTATCATAAAAATGAAACCAAACAAAAACAGTAACGCCAAAACAAGCGGTAATATTTTTCCTTTTTCAAGAAATAGAATCAACGTCCCAAACACCGCAATGGCTGCCAATCCGGTTCCGATACCGCCAAATACCATGAACAAGACTCCTGTCACATTGCCAACCTTCTTCGTCTTAATACGCGGCGGCTGCTTTCCTCTGTAAGTAATCGGTTTCGACTCCTGAGACGTGGTCCGACCTTCCTGCTTCTTGGCCTCTGCCGTTGCCTGCCCGGCCTGCTTTTTAATCTCAGCCATAGCCTGGTCAACCTGCTTCTTGGCCTCTGCCACGGCTTTATTTACCGACTCCGATACGATATGATTCATTTCTTTAAAATCACCGGTCACCAGAGCACCCTGCACTGCCTCCCGGATCTGCTTTCCGATATCATTCCAATTTTGGTGATCACTCATTTTAATTCCTCAAAATAAAAGTAGCATATAGGGAAGTCGGTGTCCAACTTTCTGCACACCCATTCCCTTATGCTACATTATCCCACATCTTAGAAGACATGGCAACTTAATTTTTGTGAAATTTTTATTTTGGAATTTCAGCCTAATGTCTCTACCGATCCATCTCCGCAATCCGCCCCGTAGACTTATGCTCTTTAATAATCCCATCAATCTCTTTTAGATCAGTACAAAGCAAGTCCCCTGGAATGGTATTCTTCAGCGCACTGATGGCATTCCCATACTCCAGCGCCTTCCGGCAATCCCCTTCATGAGCCAAGTACCCATACAGCACACCTGATATATATGCGTCCCCACTTCCGATACGGTCCACCACATCAATATCTTGATAGGGCGCCTCTTCATAAAACGCATCCTCTTTTGCACTATACATGATAGAGCCAAAGGTATGTCTCTTCGGACTGTGCACGATCCTCTGGGTAGAAGCCACCACAGACACAGGATATTCTTCGGTAAAGCTCTTCATAATAGACCGCACATCACCCTCTTTTAAAAATGTCAACCGCGCGGTATCCTCGGAGCAGAAGAAAATATCCACGTAGGGCAGGATGCTTTCGATGCAAGCTTTGGCCTCCGGTCCGGTCCACAGATTTCCACGAAAATTCACATCAAAGGAAATGATTGCACCGCCGGCCTTAAATTTTTTAATCATTTCCACTGCCACTTCTCTAACCTGAGGGCTTAAGGCAAGAGTGATCCCACTGGTGTGAAAACATCTGGTGGCACTGTACATACTGTCATCATGGTCATCAAGGGATATCTTATTTATGGAAGTATACTTTCTGTCATATACGATCCTGGGCTTTCTGGGATAGGCACCATTTTCGTAGTAATACACGCCAAGTCTTGCATCCTTATCACTGTCATACACCAGATAGTCATCACTGACGCCGCCCTGACGGATGGTATTCTTCACAAAAGTTCCCAAGTCGTTGGCAGGAAGCTTGGAAATGATCCCGCAACGAAGACCAAGCATGGTAGCACCAGTAATGGCATTCAGCTCCGCGCCTCCCACCTGCTTTGCAAAACTGCCGCCTCTGGACATTCTCTCGTTGGCAGGGGGCGAAAGTCGCAGCAACAATTCACCCAGGGATAATACATCAAACTCTTTTTTCATACATTTAACCTCACTTTTTATACTATTATCTCTCATTTGCCAGTCTTGAAAAAAACAAAATTTGGTATTATTTTATCATAAATGACCTTATGCAGTAAATAACTCCCGCATTAATTAAAAAATTAACAATAGAATCTGCCCGGCTGACCATTAAGCTTCTATATACTCCCTGTAGTCTTCTTCCGATGCAAATAAAATATAGATACCTTCAACCAGTCCCATATAACCTGCGGATGTTGTGTAACCCTTCATAAAAATACCTCCTTATCAGAATTTACTTTGTTCTAATAAGAAGGTATCATTTTTATTGTCCTTTAATCCGTACACATTTTTCTTGCATATGATCTATTTCGACGCTTTAAAACGATTATACAATTGTTGTGTCACCTGTACAAAGCAAGTCACCATAATAATTCCGAAAGCGATAGCGCCCGCCTCTCGTATCACTAAGTTCAAGCTCTCTGCGCATTCCTCCGCCATATCCCGCACCAGGTAGCTTGTGGTATAGTATAGGTCACCTCCCGGAATCAACGGAATCAACATAGGCACCAGCAGGATGGTCACCGGTGTCTTTAACACCCTGGCCAGAATCTCCGCCAGAAATCCCACGGTCAAAGTAGATGCCAACAACCCAAGCGCCTTGTCATCTGTCCGATTCAAAACAGCTAGGTACACTACCCAGGAAAGGCCGCCACCCAATGCACAGGCCCATAATTTATTGATCCTCACATGAAACAATGTAGCAAAACCGACTGCACCGATCATGCCCATGATTGTCTGTATCACATCTCTCATTTCGCCACCTCCTTACACCGGAAACTGCCACAGTACAAGGGCGAACCCTGCCGCAATGGCTAGGGCACGTATCAGCGCCTCGCACAGTCCCAGCATTCCACTGACAGTATCACCACTGATCATATCCCGCACGGAAGTAGTCAGTGCGATTCCGGGAATCAATAGCATGATATTACCGATAATGATCTTGTCCACCGATTGGCCGATCCCAAGGCTCGTCAGAAGCACTGCACCCAACCCAACAATGGCAGAGCAAAGAATATTTAATATAATACGCTGCACCTTCAATCTGCCACACGCTTCCACCGACACATACAAAAGAAGCCCGCACACAAAAGCTGCCACGCCATCTAACCAAGTGCCGCCGAAGAAAACGGAAAAGGCTGCTGAAATGATTCCATATGTAATGAATTTTGTAAGACGAGAGTATCCTTTCTCCTGTTTGATCTCTTCCACCACATTCTTTAACTCCTGCAATGTAGGCGGATCTGCACAGACTCTCCTGGACAGAGCATTACACCGCTCAATCTTGTACATGTCGGTCTCGAAGCCTACGATTCTTCTGGTCTGACTCAACACTGCATCCCCCGCCGTCTGTACCGACACTACAATGTTGGATGGAATCGTAAACACATCCACTCGGCTGCAGCCATAGGCCTGCATCATACGCTGTATGGTATTCTCTACACGATTGACCTCCGCACCGGATGTGAGCATCATCTCACCCACATCCAATACAGCTGCCAACACAGATTCTAACTCTTCCCTTGTCATGAATCAAATTCCTCCGATGTATTATTGGTTGCACTTCTCACTGCTGTTTCATTCTTAATTACATGCAATGTTTCCTTCATTTCCCGCAGCAAATCTTCTGCAAGTTGCAATAAAAGTTGCGCATCTTTCTCCACCAGCCCTGTCTTCTTATACCGATAGGTAAAAAATGGATTCCCATAGGCTGTAAACTTCAATTTATCCCCATATTTACGCAGAAGCACCGGAATCCCCATAGGATCAATCCCCGCATCCGGCCGAAAAGTCATGGTAATCCGCTCATTTTTACCTTTCACTTCCGTCAAATAGATACTATGGGCAGCTACTCTGATCAAGGCGATGCGAAGCAGATTATCCACCGACTGCGGAATCTCTCCAAAACGGTCCAACAGTTCATCCCGCATATCATCTCGTTCCTTCTCATTCTCGATACCTGCGATGCGCTTATAAATATCCAGCTTCTGCACCTCATTGACGATATACGTAGGTGGTATGAATGCATCCACGTCCAGATCCACTATGGTGGAAAAATCCATGGCAGTAGGAATACCCTTCTCACTTTTCACTGCTTCATTCAGCATTTTACAATACATATCGTAACCAACTGCCTCCATATGTCCATGCTGACGGACGCCCAACAGATTGCCGGCACCTCTGATCTCCAGATCGCGCATGGCAATCTTGAATCCACTGCCTAACTCAGTAAACTCCTTGATCGCTGCCAGACGCTTCTCGGCCACTTCCTTTAACATCTTATCCCGCTTATACATCAGGAAAGCATAGGCAGTCCGGTTGGATCGCCCCACTCTTCCTCTAAGCTGATAAAGCTGGGAAAGTCCCAGATTATCGGAATCGTGAATGATCATGGTATTTACGTTGGAGATATCCAGCCCTGTCTCAATGATGGTGGTAGATACCAGCACATCGATCTCACCATTGATAAAATCATACATGATACGCTCCAGCTCATGCTCCTTCATCTGCCCGTGAGCAAAGGCCACATTGGCCTCCGGCACCAGCTTAGCGATTCCTGCTGCCACGTCCGCAATATTGTTCACACGGTTATACACATAGTAAACTTGCCCGTTACGGGCCATCTCCCGAACAATGGCTTCACGGACCATTTCTTCATTATATTCCATCACATAAGTCTGTATGGGCAGCCTGTCATTGGGTGCCTCCTCCAGCACACTCATATCACGGATGCCGATGAGACTCATATGAAGCGTCCTGGGAATGGGTGTGGCAGTCAGCGTCAGCACATCCACATTTTCCTTCAGCTTCTTGATCTTCTCCTTATGAGCCACGCCAAAGCGCTGCTCCTCGTCAATGATCAACAGCCCCAGATCCTTGAACTTGATATCATCCGAAAGTACTCTATGGGTACCGATGATAATATCTACAAACCCCTTCTGCAAATCTGTAACGGTCTTCTTCTGTTGGGCAGAAGTCCGAAACCGGCTCATCAGGTCTATTCTCACCGGAAAGTCCTTCATGCGTTGGATAAAGGTATTATAATGCTGCTGAGCCAATATGGTAGTGGGCACCAGGTATACCACCTGCTTCCCTTCCTGAATGGCCTTAAATGCAGCCCGAATGGCAATCTCAGTCTTACCGTAACCCACATCACCACAGATCAGGCGATCCATGATCCTGCCACTTTCCATGTCCGCCTTGGTTTCTGCAATAGCATTTAACTGATCTTCCGTCTCCTCAAAGGGAAACATCTCCTCAAACTCCCTCTGCCATACAGTATCTTTACCGTACCGGTACCCTTCCGTCTGCTGCCGCTTTGCATACAACTCCACCAAGTCCTTGGCCACTTCATTGACTGCAGAGCGCACCTTAGTCTTGGTCTTCTCCCACTCCTTGGTGCCTAGCTTATTAAGCTTGGGCGTCTTGGCATCTGCTGAAGCATACTTCTGAATCACATCCAAACCTGTAGCCAGCACATACAGATTGCCCCCGTCCCGGTAGGCAATCTTGATATAATCCTTGATCACACCGCCCATTTCCACTTTCTCGATACCTTGATAGATACCAAGGCCATGGCTTTCGTGGACTACATAATCCCCGATGTTCAGTTCATTGAAATTGTTGATCTTCTGCCCTTGATATAGCTTCTTTCTCTTCTTTTTTTTCTTTTCTGCGCCAAAAATATCGGATTCACAGATGACCACAAACTTTAACATGGGGTACTCAAAGCCTTTGTTTACAAAGCCATAATAGGTCAACACTTCTCCGTTAAGCACTTCTCTAAACGGGTCCTCTGTATACACTGCCGACAACCCATTATCTCTAAGATCCTCTGCCAATCTCCTGGCTCTTGTGCGAGAACCGGATAAAAGGAGCACTCGGTATCCTTTTCGTTTATATTGTTGCAGATCCTTTACCAAAGATTCAAAGCTGTTGTTATAAGAGGCTACGCTTCTGGAACCCACATCAAACTTTTGACTTGCCTGAAAAATGGGGTTCCTGCCCTCCATGGTAGCAATAGACACCACCGGTGCCTTCAGCATTCTGGCAGCCACCTGTTCACAACTATAAAGTAAGTCCATCTGCCCGGGGAGTACATATCCCTTTCTGGCTCGCTGCTCCATACTTTCCCGAAATTCCAATTCGATGGCATCAGCCTGCTCCTTGATTCTGGCGGGCTCCTCCAGAAAGAAAACCAGCCGACTCCTTCCGGCAGCCATCGCTCCGGGTGCTGCGCCTGCTACCCCATTACCGTCATTCATCCGCATCAAAATCTCCGGCAACGTCATGGTATCCTCATAAAAATACCTGACATACCCTTCCAGATTGGCCCCTGCATGGAGCTCTAACAGCTGTTCCTTTAATTCCTTTACCTGTGTGGATATACGGTGAGCCTCTTCTGATAGATAATCGGCTCTGAAAATCTTCTCCTGGGCTACGGCTTCTTTCTCAATCCGCTTCACACCCTGCCTGATCTGCTCTTCCTCCAGCACAAACTCTGTGGCCGGAAATATGGTGATGCTCTCCAGATTCTCAATGGAACGCTGACTCAGAATATCAAAACTTCTGATAGATTCCACTTCATCTCCCCACAATTCGATACGGTAGGGATTCTCCTCCGTCAGATCAAACACATCCACAATACCGCCACGAATAGAGAATTGCCCCGGATTCTCCACCTGATAGGTCTTCTCATACCCAAGGGCCACCAGCCTTCGTGCCAGCCAACATTCCTCCAGAGTGCCTCCCTTGGATACCGGGATCAAATCCTTCTGCGAATCCCACATGACCTGAGGCGTCATCAGCGCCGCAAAGGTGGTGACAATGGTCACAGGTTTCCCTTCGCTCAAGCGTCGAAGCAAACGCACTCTCTCCCTGGTCAATTGATTCCCGTGAATATCCGCCTGAAAAAAGATCAGATCTTTTGCAGGATAAAGCATCACATTCCTGTCATAAAATTTATATTCCTCATAGATTTCCCTGGCTTTTAGGTCACTATAAGTAACGATGACTTTACACTTCATGCCATCGGACAAACCATAGATCATATGCAGCTTCTGGGAATCCACACACCCGGTCACCGATACCGGCCCTTTATTCTTGCGAATGGCTTCCCCTATTTGTTCAAACTCTGCCAGCTCCATAAGCGGAGCAAGTAATGCCTGCATTGCTTTCCTCTCCCATCACCTCATATCAACAGTTTACCCATTCTTTCGGTTAAACTGATTCATGGCGCTATCCACCTCATCTGTTACCATCATGCGGATCGCCTCTGCAGCTTTGACGGCCGCCTCATTCATCACCTTGCGCTCGTCCTGGGTAAAATGACCCAGCACATAGTCCACCAGATCATATTCCTTTGGCTTCTCTCCTACACCCATCTTCACCCGCATGAAATTATCATGCCCAAGCTGCGCAATAATATTTTTCAAACCATTATGCCCTCCGGCACTGCCCTTCTTGCGAATCCTGATCTGTCCCACATCCAGACTGATGTCATCTGAAATCACGATCAACTCACAAGTTTCGTCCACCTTATAATAATCCACCAGTTCACGGACACTCTCCCCGCTCAGATTCATATACGTCTGAGGCTTTACCAGGATCACCTTCTGCCCGGCCACATACCCCTTGCCGATCATCGCTTTGTGCTTCTTCTCCAGAACGCTGATGCGCTCCTCCTCTGCTAATCTGTCTATGACATCAAACCCAATATTATGCCTCGTTCCGGCATATTCTCTGCCGGGATTGCCCAGTCCTACTATGATATACATAACAATCTCCCTTCAAGCATACTGCTTACACAACCAAAACCCCGTACGCTGACGCGGCGGGGGTATGATTGTTCTATTTACATTGCATAATACCTTGAACTATGCTTCTTCTGATTACATTTTAGCAAATCTAGTCTTAAATGTAAACAAAAAAAGAAAATTTAACCCTTAGAACTATTGAGTTAATGCCAAAGCAATTTACAGACAATATCAGCGGAACCTCACGCCCCGCTGATTCTGCTGCCGCTTTCTATTCCTCCGGCTCCATCATTGCTTTCTCATAATTTTCCAGAATGATCCTCTGAATATTGTCTCTGGTGGAAGAATTAATGGGATGTGCGATATCCCTGTATTCTCCGTCAGCTGCCTTCTTACTGGGCATGGCGATAAATAACCCCTTCTCGCCTTCAATCACCTTGATGTCGTGAACCACGAATTCGTTGTCTAAGGTAATGGATACGATTGCTTTCATCTTGCCTTCTTTTGTGATCTTGCGAACACGAACGTCTGTAATCTGCATTTGTGTTACCCCCTTGGTGTAATAGTGTCGCTTTAACTGAACGGTTGCGCTAGATGATATATCTCTCGTTTTTCTCTACCACGATTCTGATGCCATCTTCGCCCACATAGCGGGAGCCTGCACGTATTGTGTCGCGGCTCTCTACGATGCAGTTTTCGATGTAGGTGTTGTCTCCTATATATACATCATTTAAAATGATAGAGTTCTTGATCACGCAGTTGTTGCCTATGTAGCTCTTCTTGAAAATCACCGAGTTCTCCACGATGCCGTTGACGATGCAGCCGCTAGAGATCAGGCTGCCATGCACCTGGGCACCTGTGTTGTACTTGGCAGGCGGCAGGTCATCTACCTTGGAGTAGATATCCGGATACTGCTTAAAGAAGTAGTTACGCACCTCGGGCTTTAAGAAGTCCATGTTGGTGTGATAGTAGTCTTCCACGGAGGCAATGTTTCTCCAATAGGTCTTCATTTTATACGCGTAAATCCGCTTTAAGTCTCTGTAGCGGATCAATATATCTCTTACAAAATCATATCTGTCTTCCTCCGCACATTTCTCGATCATCTCGATCAGCTGGCGTCGGCGGATGACGTAGATGCCGCAGGAGATGGTGCTGGTCTTGGCCTGGAGAGGCTTCTCCTCAAATTCCCGGATCCTTCCATCCTCATCCACACGCACAGTGCCGAAACGTTCCACATCTGTGCCGGGCTCCATATCACGGCACACTACCGTAATGTCTGCTTTCTTCTGAATATGATATTCCAGAACTTTGTTAAAGTCCATCTTGTAAACACCGTCACCGGAAGCGATCACTACGTAGGGCTCGTGACTGTTCTTTAAGAAAGACAGGTTCTGGGCAATGGTATCGGCTGTGCCCCGGTACCAATTGCTGTTGTCGGCTGTCATGGTGGGAGTGAATACGTAGAGGCCTCCCTGTTTGCGCCCAAAATCCCACCATTTGGAAGAGCTTAAATGCTCATTGAGGCTTCTGGCATTGTACTGCGTGAATACTGCCACCTTCTGAATATGGGAGTTGGACATATTACTCAATGTAAAATCGATACTCCGGTAGCTGCCGGCAATGGGCATGGCACAGATGGCACGCTTCTGTGACAGCTCTCTCATTCTGCGGTTGTTACCGCCTGCTAAAATAATTCCAATCGCTCTCACTGCTGTTCACCTGCCTTAATCAATGATTTGCCGCTTGCCAGATAGGTAACTCCTTCCAAAGATTTCTCATAATCTGACACTTCGGTAACACCGGAAATCACGGTGTTCTTACCGATGATCACACCGCCGGGGATGGTACTTCTCTCTCCTATCGTCACAATTCCCTGGTTGTAGATATGAGGTGCCTCATCATTAGGTGTATCCTCACCCATTCCCAACTTTGCGTGATCGCCGATCACTACATTCTCAGCCACAATGGCCTTATTCAGTTCACAATCTTCACCGATGACAGTCTCATTCATAATAATGGAATCCCGTACAACGGTACCTCTTCCGATGGTGACGCCACAGCCGATCACGGAATTATATACTTCTCCGCAGATGTCGGATCCTTCTCCGATGATGCAGCGCTCCACTTTGCTGGAATCTGCTATGTACTGAGGCGGCAGGATCTCACTCTTGGTGTAGATCTTCCAGTATTCTTCGTACAAGTTAAATACAGGCACCAGATCGATCAATTCCATATTGGCTTCCCAGTAAGAACTCAAGGTTCCTACATCCTTCCAATATCCATTGAACTCATAAGCATACAGCGGCGCTCCCTTTTGGTGACAATAAGGGATCACATGTTTCCCAAAATCAAGGGCAGGTTCATCTGCCATGGTAACAAGGGCTTCCTTCAATGTCTTCCAGTTAAAAATATAAATTCCCATGCTGGCCAGGTTACTCCTGGGATGAGCAGGCTTCTCTTCAAACTCTGTAATTCTGCGGTTCTCATCTGTGATCATGATACCGAAACGGCTGGCTTCTTCCATAGGTACCGGCATGACGGCAATGGTCACTTCCGCATCATTGGATTTGTGGAAATCCAGCATCACTTGGTAGTCCATCTTGTAAATATGGTCACCGGACAGAATCAGTACATACTCCGGGTTAAAACTTTCCATATAGTCAAGATTCTGATAAATAGCATTGGCTGTGCCTGTGTACCATTCACTGTTGGTGCTCTTCTCATATGGTGGCAGAACAGTGACTCCTCCTATGTTACGGTCCAGATCCCAGGGGATGCCGATACCGATATGTGTGTTCAACCTAAGGGGCTGATACTGTGTAAGTACACCAACTGTATCCACCCCTGAATTGATACAGTTGGACAGAGGAAAATCAATAATTCTATATTTTCCTCCAAAGGAAACAGCGGGCTTGGCAACTTTAGATGTCAATACCCCAAGGCGGCTTCCCTGACCGCCCGCCAATAACATGGCAATCATCTCTTTCTTAATCATGTCCTCACCTCTATCTAGCCTTTTACCTATATTTGGTATTTCCATTATAGCACATATGATAGTGAATGTGAATATAAATTACAAAAAAATTATATATCTTATACATTTTTCCTAAAAATGAATGGTGATTTTTGTCGAATTGTAACAATAGTTGTTTTTTGCAGTGAAGTTTTTGTTGGAGATATTCTACATTTAACCCATAAGAATAAAAAATCAGGCTTAACCCGCATCAAAAGTTATTGTTTTTTCGTTAGTTATTTTTCATTTTTATATTTCACTTTCTTTGTGTATATGTTAAAATTTTAAATGGTAACACCTTTTTCTATCTCTGTCATAACACATATAAAATTAATGTCAATACTTTTTAAAATAGTATTTGTTTTTTAGAGTTCAAACGTATATAATAGAGATATAAGACATTTCAAAACAACAATATAAAAGGGACGTGTATTATGTATCAAATAGATTTTAAAAATCCAATCTCCATATATTTCGTAGGAATCGGCGGCATCAGTATGAGTGGTTTGGCAGAAGTTCTGCATCAGGCAGGATTTCAGGTGTCAGGTTCCGACTGGCATGCTTCAGCTATCACCCAGGCTTTGGAGGAAAAGGGGATTCGCATTTTTTATGGCGAGAGCAGGACACATATTTCAGATGATATTGATTGTGCAGTGTTGACTGCTGCAGTACATGAAGATAATGAAGAATTTCAGGCAATCCGTGAGAAGAAGATCCCTTATCTGTCCAGAGCAGAGCTTCTGGGGCAGATGATGCGTAATTACGAGATGCCTATCGCCATCAGCGGTACCCACGGAAAGACTACCACCACCTCTATGGTAAGTGAGATCTTGCTACATGCGGATGTGGATCCCACCCTGTCCATCGGCGGAATTCTTAAGACCATCGGCGGGAATATCCGGGTGGGCAAGTCCGGGTATTTTGTAACCGAGGCATGCGAGTACACCAATAGTTTTTTAAGCTTTTTCCCCAGAGTGGGCATTATTTTGAATGTGGAAGAAGATCACATGGACTTCTTTCAAGATCTTGATGACATCAGGAACTCTTTTCGGAAGTTTGCACAGCTGCTTCCTGAGGATGGCTGTCTGATCATCAATGGTGATATTGAAAATTACGAAGAGATCACCCAAGGCCTGGCCTGCCGTGTTATTACTTATGGTTTCGGGAAAAACTGTGACTATCATGCTACGGAGATCCTTCACAAGGAGCAGACACAGTCCTGCTTTACACTGCATGGTCCCGATGGTTCTTCAAGGTACTTTACACTAAATGTACCCGGAGACCATAATATCAGCAATGCCATGGCTGCCATTGCGCTTTCTGATTTTCTGGGAATTGCTTCGGACATAACTATGGAAGGGCTGGCTGCCTTTCACGGTACGGATCGGCGTTTTGAATATAAGGGCTCTATCTGTGGCGTGACTGTCATCGATGATTATGCCCACCACCCAACAGAGATCACTGCCACGCTTAAGGCTGCGCAGGATTATCCTCATAAGACGCTGTGGTGTGTGTTCCAGCCCCACACCTATACCAGGACGAAAGCATTCTTACAGGACTTTGCCAAGGCGCTGTGTCTGGCTGACCGCGTGGTGCTGGCTGACATTTATGCTGCCAGGGAGACCGATACCTTGGGCATCAGTTCCCGGACATTGCAGGAAGAGATTCACAAGTTTGGACACAATTGCGATTATTTCTCTACTTTTGATGAAATTGAGAATTTTCTCTTAGAAAATTGCACAATGGGTGATGTGTTGATAACTATGGGGGCAGGAGACGTGCTTAAAATCGGGGAAAATCTGCTTGGAATTTAATTATCCACAGTATCCACAGACTTTAGCAAGCCAAACGCTCCTTTAGCCTGTGGATTTCTCCCGGTGGATTGTGGAAATCTTATTCATGAAAGAAAGTATCTGAAACTTAAGAGAAACACAGGGGTTGAGATATTTTTCCAACGAAACCATCCACATTATCCACATTATCCACAAAATTGCCTCACGCAGATGTGTATCAGGATTTCTGGCACTTTGCCTATTTTCTTTTGGTAACTTGTATGCTATACTCACAACACATAAATGGACAGGCCCTGCGCGGGCACTCTGTAGCAGAGCTTGATGAAGGAAGGATTGTGTTACTATGGCACGTTTAACTATTTATAGAGATAACAATACTGATACCACCGTTGTGCCCAATTGCTTTATCGACGAGTACATATCAGAAGCCAACGATGCCCAGCTGAAAGTATATCTTTACTTGCTGCGTATGCTGAATGCCAATCAGGCCATCAGTGTGTCTGACATGGCGGATAAGTTTAACCATACGGAGAAGGATGTTTTACGTGCTTTGAAATATTGGGAGAATAAGCAGCTTCTCTCTCTGGATTATGATGAACACGGGAATCTGACGGGGATCCGCCTGTGTGATCTTACCAGGAATCAGAACGAGGTGGCCGCACCCGTTTCAGGTATCCCCTTCTCTTCGGAGCAGCCCTCTTACAATAAGCCTGCCCTGGAGACACACTCCTACGACAAACCTTCTTATGAGAAGCCCGCCTACACCACACAGCAGCTTCGGGAGTTCAAGGAAAGAGAAGAGACCGCACAGCTTCTCTTCATCGCCCAGTCTTACCTGGGCAGACCACTGACACCTGCGGAGATGAAGTCCATCCTCTTTATGATGGATGTACTGCACTTCTCTGAGGATCTCATAGATTATCTGATCCAGTATTGTGTAGACAGAGGCAAGAAGGATTTCAAATATATCGAGAAGGTTGCGATCAATTGGGCCGAGCAGGGTATCACTACTCCCAAGCAGGCACAAAAGCTCTCTACCAAGTATGATAAGAATGTATATGCTATTATGAATCAGCTTGGCAAGAACAACTCTCCTACTGTCAAGGAGATGGAGTTTATCAATCGTTGGACAAAAGAATGGGGCTTTAGCAATGATATTATTTTTGAAGCCTGTGAACGCACTGTCCTGGCTACAGACAAGCATCGCTTCGAATACGCTGACAGTATTCTTGGCAAGTGGAAGAAGGAAGATGTCCACCACAAGTCTGACATTATCCGCATGGATGAAATGTATCAGGCAAGACGCCGCAATGTAGCCAAGACCATTACTACGAATAAATTTAATCAGTTTACACAGAATGACTATGATTTCGATCAACTGGAGCGGGAGCTTTTGAGCAACTAAGCCCTACGAATCAAAGGAGTATATCGTGGCATTGACCAATCAACAATTTGTATCCATTATGCGAGATTACGAGCTGGTTCAGAACAGAAACCGCCGTCTTCTTGAAGAACGTGAAAATGAAATCTATGATAACATACCGGAGTACCAAAAGCTTACAGAATCCACCGGCGCTCTGGCCAAAGCCTGCACAATGAAGCTATTAGATGGCGATGAGCAGGCTATTGTGGTACTGAAAAATAAATTGGCGGATCTTACTTGCCAAAAGAAGACTCTGCTGAAACAACACGGTTATTCCGAAAATTACCTGGAACCGATATACAATTGTGTATTATGCCGGGATACAGGATATTTGCACCAGACAGTAGAAGCCGATGTCCGTGAGAAATGTCGCTGCTTTCGTCAGAAAGAGATTGCTCTGCTCTACGAACAGTCCAACATTCAGAAAGCCATAGAAAAAGAGAATTTTTCTACCCTTTCTTTTGAATACTATGAGGGCGATGATAGGAAGCGTTTTCAGGAAGCAGTAAGAATTAGCTTAGATTTTGTACAAAACTTCGAACAAGACTACCAAAATTTGTTTTTTTATGGTACAGTAGGAACCGGGAAAAGTTTTTTATCGGGATGTATCGCCAAAGAACTGCTGCAGAGTGGTCATTCCGTGATCTATTTCAGTTCAGCAGGACTGTTTGACACACTGGCCCGTTATTCTTTTGATGCCAAAGCAAAAGAAACCCTTTACAATTTCTACAAAGACCTCTACGATTGTGATTTGGTGATCATAGATGACCTGGGCACGGAAGTGACCAATTCTTTCGTAACTTCCCAACTGTTCGGTTGCCTGAATGAAAGGTACTTACGCAGGAAGGCCACTATCATCTCCACCAATTTAAGTCTGGAGGAGTTGCGGGATCGATATTCAGACAGAATTTTCTCCCGTATTACCAGCAATTTTACCATCTGTAAGTTATCCGGACCTGACATCCGGATTTACAAAAAGCGCATGCATAAATGATGATGACAGAAAGTGAGGATTACCCCATGCCAATCCGTGAAGAAAAACGTAACTTAGAAACTATCCCTGTAGGTTCTCTGGGAATTATTTCCCTGGAAAGCTGCCGTGTTCTCGGCGAGAAAATCGATAAGTATCTTGTAAAGTGGAGAACAGAAAGAGAGCACGAACATAAGGACTCTCTTGCCTTTTCCGGTTATCAGAGACCTTCTTATCTGCTGAATACCAAGGTTCCCCGTTTCGGTTCCGGTGAAGCCAAGGGTGTTATCAATGAGTCAGTCCGTGGTACTGACCTGTACCTATTGGTGGATGTATGTAACTATAGTCTTACTTATTCTCTGTGTGGTCACCAGAATCATATGTCTCCGGATGATCACTATCAGGATCTGAAAAGAATCATTGCCGCTGTAGGGGGAAAAGCAAGAAGAATCACTGTGATCATGCCTTTCCTGTATGAAAGTCGCCAGCATAAAAGAACCTCTCGTGAATCCTTGGACTGTGCATTGGCCCTTCAGGAGCTGGTACGCATGGGGGTAGACAATATCATCACCTTTGATGCACATGATCCCAGAGTGCAGAATGCCATTCCTCTTCACGGTTTTGAGACCGTTCAGCCGGCTTATCAGTTTATCAAGGGTCTGCTGCGCAACGTGAAGGGTCTGCAGATTGACTCTGATCACATGATGGTGATCAGCCCTGATGAAGGCGGCATGAGCCGTGCTATCTATATCACCAACGTACTTGGTCTGGACATGGGTATGTTCT
>JAZQGM010000062.1:0-25303 GCA_045540075.1 Acetatifactor sp.
TGGGAGCCATTTTGCACATCCTTCGTGCCCTGCGGATTGGCCAAACCCAGAAAACAGGAGCTGTTTGCCTGCTTTAATCGGTTTCGGGGGTAGTTATGGTTTACAGCAGAGCATATGTAGAGATTACGAATATATGTAACCGTAATTGTTCCTTTTGCCCCGGTACTGCTCGGGACAAACGCAGGATGACCATGGAGGAATTTCAGCGCATTACAGAGCAGTTGCAAGGGGTAACGGAATATATCTACCTTCATGTCATGGGGGAACCTTTGACCCATCCACTTTTGCCGGGTTTTATCAGATGTGCCAAAGAAAAGGGATTTAAGGTGGCCATCACTACCAATGGAACCCTCTTAAGACGCTGTCAGGAGGAATTTTTGGAAGTGATGCCTTACAAGGTTAGTATCTCTGTACATAGTTTTGAGGAGGGCACGTTAGAGAACTACCTGGATTATCTGACACAGTGCATGGAATTTGCCGAGCAATCCTCCAGGGAAGGGATCCTTACGGTGTTTCGATTATGGAACCGAGGATATGATAAAGGTAGAAATGTGGATACATTGGCCATTTTGCAGGACTTTTTCCGGGAAGAGTGGAAAGAGGGCAGCAGGGGCTTTCGCATCCGGGATAAGCTTCATCTGGAATATGGTGATCGCTTTGTGTGGCCGGATATGGAGGCCGTCGAAGGCGATGACCGGGTATTCTGCTATGGCTTAAAGGACCACTTTGGCATCCTGTGCGATGGAAGGGTGATCCCCTGTTGCCTGGACAGAGAAGGTGCCATTACCCTGGGGAATATTTATGAGCAGCCCATCGGGGAGATTCTTGCAAGTGAGAGGGCGGTGCAGATAGCGGAAGGCTTCCGTAAGCGCCGGGCGGTGGAGGAGCTTTGCAGGAAGTGTGGGTATGCAAGGCGATTCTGAGTTTTATTTACAACGGTTAAGGCTCTCAAAGGTACCACACTCAGTAATTTGCCAAAGATAAGTTGACAAGTATTTTACCCATAGGTTATAATGAGAGAAATACTTATAAGAGAGGAAGATTAAAATGTCCGGTAAAGTAAAGAAACAGAAGGTCGGGATTCTGGGCACGATTGAGCGTGTAGGAAATGCCCTTCCGCATCCATTTATTTTGTTTTTGATCATCACAGGTATCTTGATCGCATTAGCAGGTATTCTTGCGGCAGCAGGTGTCTCTGTGACCAATCCCACATCAGGTGAGGTGGTGGCAGTAAAGAGCTTGCTCAATAAGGAAGGCTTTGAGTGGCTGATGACCAAGATGGTAAGCAATTTTTCCAGTTTCGCAGCCCTTGGAGTAGTATTGGCTATGCAGATGGCAATTGGTGTTGCTGAGGGAAGTGGTCTGCTTACTACGGCTATGCGTCGTGCGATTTTGGGAGTGCCTATGTGGCTTCTGACGGCAGCAGTGTTGTTTTTGGGTATCAACGGAAGTATTGCTTCTGAAGCGTCCATTATATTTATTCCACCTTTGGCGGCTACTGCCTTTTGGGCGGCAGGCAAGCACCCGTTGGCTGGTCTGATCGCAGGATATGCAGCGGTGAATGCAGGTTTTACGGCAAATGTTATGATCACTGCCACAGATGCTTTGCTTTATCCGGTGACTGAGGCCACGGCACAGACCATTGATCCTTCTTATACCACTACAGTGGCTAATAACTGGTACTTTATGATTGTATCTTGTTTTGTTTTGACTGCTGTGGGTGTTTTTGTAAATAATAAGATTATTGCACCGCGCCTTGGTGAATATAAGGGAACAGAGGTGGATCAGGAGCGTGATGCTACTCCTGTTGAACGTAAGGGACTGCGTAATGCAGGAATCTTTAGTCTGATTTTTATTGCCTCTATCCTGATCGGACTGATTCCGAAGAATGGTTTCCTTCGTTCTGCGGAGGGCGGTATTTTAGATGGACCATTTATCAATGGTCTCGTGGGCTTCCTGATCGTATACTTTATCTTGGTGGGCATCGTATATGGTAAGACAGTAGGCGTGTTTAAGTCGGCAAGCGATGTTCCTAAGATGATGGCTGATTCTCTGAATTCGCTGACAAGTTATATTGTGTTGGTATTTGTAATTGCACAGTTTATTCAGATTTTCAGTTATACGAACCTGGGTACGGTGATTGCTGTGACGGCGGCGAATTTCTTGAAGAATGCAGGATTTACAGGCATTCCTATGATCCTTTGCATTATTTTGATTACCACGTTGGTGAACTTCTTTATGACCAGTGGTACTGCCAAATGGTACATTTTTGCACCGATTTTTGTGCCGATGTTCATGATGTTGGGATATACTCCGGAGTTTGCGCAGGTGATTTATCGTATCGGTGACTCCTGTACCAATCCGATTACACCGATTTATCCTTATCTGCCCATGATCATCGGTATGGCATCGAAATATGATAAGAAAGCAGGTATGGGTACTATCATTTCCATGATGATTCCTTATTCTGTTGCATTCTTACTTGTATGGATCGTGCAGGTTATTCTTTGGGTGTTATTCAATATTCCTTTGGGCCCCGGAGCATCTGTATTTATGTAAGCAGTACATTAAGCCGCCTTTCGTGTGTGGGAAGGCGGCTTTTCCTCTGGAAGGCATTGATGATGCCGTGAGAAATTTCATGAAATTGATGAAAGGAAGATAAAATGTCATATATAAAAATCATTTGTGGTAAGCTATATGATGGAATTCATGATGTATTGCAGGAGAAGCGTGAGATTCTGATCAAAGATAAGATGATCGTTGAAGTGGGAGTGGAGCTAGAAGCGCCGGAAGGCTGTCAGGTGTTCGATCTGTCTCATCTTACGGTGACACCGGGGATGATCGATGCCCATGTGCATGCCAGCTTCTTCGATTGGAGAGAGATTGACAAGGATGCGGTGTATTATTCAGATGCCATGCGTGCCTTGGCAGTGTCAGAGTGTGCCCGTAGGGCACTTCACGGAGGCTTTACTACCATACGGCATATCGGTTGGTTTCAGGAAGATTATTCCCTGGATGTAAAGCGGGCCATTGATGCCGGATATATTGAGGGAGCCCGCATGATCGTGGCACCACATTTTCTTTGCGCACCGGGAAGTCACGGAGATTCTACCCAGAAGATTGCCACCAATCCCAAGCTGGCCCGTTTCCTGGAGGATTGTTACCCTACCATGGGAAGTGGGGCGGAATTTTTCAGAGACGCAGTGCGCCATGAAGTGAAGCTGGGGGCGGACTTTATCAAGATTATGGCTACCGGCGGATTTTTTACCCCCAATGATTCCCCGGAGGATAAGCAGTTGTCCTATGAGGAGATGAAGGCCATCATTGAAACAGCTCATTCTCTGCATACTACAGTTACAGCCCATGCTTATACTTCGGAGCTTGTGACCACATTGGCGGAGCTTGGAATCGATGGAATCGAGCATGCGTCGCTGATCAATGAGGAAACTGCGAAGTTGCTGGAGGAGAAGGATATATACGTGGTTCCCACGTTCTGCCCTTATGATGAGATTGTTTTGTTAGATGAAGAAAAGTTGGCTCAGAAGTCTTTGGAATTCCAGCGAAAGCTTAGATTTTATCGGGAGAATCTGGTAGAAAGCCGAGAGATTTTGAAAAATAGCAACATTCGTCTGGGCTATGGAACGGATCTGGTAGTAGGGTATCAGAATTATGAATGCGGACGGGAGTATTCGGCATGGCTTCGTAACGGAATGGATCCTTTCAGAACGCTGAAGGCAGCCACGGCAGTGAATGCCCGGATTCTGGGGATCAGTGATAAAGTGGGAACCATAGAGCCCGGTAAGTATGCTGATATTGCAGCATGGAAGCGTGATCTTCTCACAGATCATACGGCGCTTCTTGACTGTTCTTTTGTAATGAAAGAAGGTAGGCAGGTGTGAGTTATCAAAAACAGTTAGAGATCGTAAGGTCCCTCAATGACCAATTTCGATATTACAAAACCATAGAATCTATGTTTGAATTAGACCAGTGGTCTGCACTTCCGGTGGAAGGCGGCGTATACAGGCAACAGGTGGCTTCTCACATGGCAGTGCAGAAGGCAGCTTTGTTTGACAGTAATGAGGCAAAAGTGGCAGCAGATTTTTTTCAGAAGGTAACGCTCAGTGAAATCGAGGATGATGTGGAACGGGGACTGGTTCGCAGTTTTCTGCTCCGTTACCGCAATCAGACAAGGACACCTAAGGATCTGATGCGCCGGTATAGTATGCTGCGTGCGGAAACCATGAATCAGTGGAAAGAAGCCAGAGAACGGCAGGACTTTGAAATTTTTCGGCCATGGCTTACACAGGTGTTTGATTTAAAGAGGCAGATCGCAGAAGCGATAGACCCTGATGCGCCGGCGTTTGATACATTGGTTGGTATGAATGATGAGGGAACAAGCTGTGAGGAGATCAGTCGGGAATTTGATGTGTTGAAGGTGGGTCTTAATAACCTTCGAAGTGCTATAGAACAAAGCAAATGCCCGGGACAGTATGCAAGAGATACGCATGAGCAAGCTGACATTTTCGCTACGCCTGTGGATTCTGACCGAGTGGAGGCATTTGCACAGCGCCTTGCCCGTGAGAGCGGTTATCTGGAGAGCTGCGGCGGTTTTAACAATAAAGTGGTGCATGCATTTACCTCTTTTCTGGGACCTCGGGATGCCCGGGTGTCTACTTCACGAAGTAACAGCCTGAACATGATCTTTACTTGCCTGCATGAAGCAGGGCATGCCATGTATGCAGCCGGAGGCAATGACCGTGTCAATGAAGCTAATATGTGGGGCGGTATCGAGGGCAGTTTTCAGGAAGCAATGGCCCGTTTCAATGAGAATATCGTTGGGAGAAGCAAAGCCTATTGGGAGTATTATTATCCCCAGCTGCAGGAGGAATTTCCGGAGTTTAACGATGTGAGTGCGGAAGCCTTTTACCGCTCTATGAATACTGTGAGACCCAGCCTTCGTCGGATTACGGCAGATGAAGTCACTTACAGTCTTCATGTGATCCTGCGCTACGAATTGGAGCGTGACTGTTTCTCAGGTGAATTGGAAGTGGGTGACCTTTCAAAGGCGTGGAATGATCTGAGTGAGAAGTATCTGGGACTTCGTCCGGCCAATGATACAGAAGGTGTGCTGCAGGATATGCACTGGGCAGGAGATTATATTGGCTATTTCCAGAGTTATGCTCTGGGAAATATCTATTGTGGTCAGTTGCGGGAAGCTATACTGCAAGATATACCGGATATGGAGGATCAGCTTAGGAAGGGGTCTTTTGATCATCTTAATCACTGGCTGGATGAAAGGGTGCGTCAGTATGGATGCTGTTTTACAGCCGGTCAGATGGCAGAGAGAGTCACTGGTAAACGATTAGATGCCAAGCCTTTTTTAAAGTACCTGGAAGAAAAGTATGGGGCGATTTATGGACTACATTTATAAAATTCCGGATTGTCGCAAAATGAAATCAAAGGAAACAGCCTTCTTTTGCATGGTGAGAAATGCTTAAGAGGGCTGTTTTTAAAGGTTGTATTAAGAAGGCGGACGGTTGATTTATTGTTCCATCTGTCTGCCCAGAAATCCGGCGGCGGACAATAACAGCTTTTGTTCTACCTCGCCCATCTTACCTTTCATGTCATTCTCTAATAAAATAACAGCACCGATCACATCACCCTCACAGATGATGGGAGAAATGGCTTGATGATGATATTCTTCAGAAGCTTCTTCGCTGACTGTAATAAAATTTCGATCCCCTTTTGAAGCCATCACATGTTCACGGTTGCTGATCTTCTCTTCTAATTGTTTGCTGATTCCCTTGCCCAGCAAGGTCTTGCAACCGCCGGCAGCTGCAATAAATTGATCTCTGTCCGTGATGAGTGCGGTGTGTCCGGAGACCTGAGCCAGACTCTCCACATATTGTTTGGCGAAGGTGGTCATCTCGCCAATGGGAGAGTACTTCTTCAGAATAATTTCACCTTCCCTGTCGGTAAAGATTTCCAGTGGATCGCTCTCGCGGATGCGCAGGGTCCGGCGGATTTCTTTGGGGATAACGATACGACCTAAATCATCTATTCTACGTACAATACCTGTTGCTTTCATATATAAAAACTCCTTTTCACTAATTAATGGTGTGGAGTTAGTATGTGGAATATTACCATTATTATACTCATTTGGCATGATTCTCAGATTTCGTTGAAGATGTGTGCAGTCTCTTCTTCTCGTTCCATTTTTCACAATAAATATTATATATCAGCAATTACATGTTAAAAATATGAGCATTTTTGCCAAAAGTTTATACATTTATATATTTTTGAAATAAACATTTGTTTGTAACAGTTTTTGTAATGCAAAAACATTATAATATATATATACCATTGGATTGATCACAGACAATCCAATGGTATATAGCATATATAATTTGTATCAAAACATATGTGCTGCATTAAGAAATGCGTGTAAAAGGCAAGTCATTCGAAAGAATGACACGCAAAGTTATGGGGTCTAAGGTCATATACTGACTATGACAGCCCGACTGCCAGTATTTCATTTTTGCCTTAAATTTATTTTAATGAAAGGAGAATGAAAACATGGCAAAAAAACTTTTTAAGAAGAGTCTTTCCGCAATTCTTGCTCTGATCATGTGCGTAAGCACTATGAGTCTCACTGTTTTTGCGGATGGACCCGCTAATGCTACTGAGCCGTACACCGGCCCTAGTCATTTGCTTGGTGACGCAGAAGGCGACCTGAAAACCTTCAACTTCAATGTTGTTGAAAACTACATCCCTGCCTCCGATGAAGAGCGTTATGTAGTAGTAGGCGCCGGTGAGCAGACAGAGTTCTGGACTGCATTCGCGTACAAAACACCCGATGAGGCAATTCCTGAAGAACCCACTGTCTTGACCGACAAAAATGGTGTTATACACAAATTCTACACCAGAGGCGGCGGCAGAAACATCAATGGCATCTATCTCGATGGAGCATTTTATGCTTCCGGTTCCGATGCTATTCAGTTACCTGAAGGCCAAAAGAACCTTCAGGTGGCTTACAACGGTCTCCAGCAGGCATTGTTGATGAACGGCAACCGCAAAAAGGTAGCAGTTTACTGCGTCGACCACGTTGTTCCCACCACCACCGAAGCTCGCTACACCGTAGCGAACATCGAGGATGCTACACACTATGATGCAGAAACTGCAGGCAAAATTCGCGCGGTTGCTGCAAACGGTTACTGGGGAGGTGTCGAAACCGTTAACCAGTATGGCACCCTTGCAAAGGTGAAGGCTGCAATGAAGACTTCCGGTCAGTTTACTGAGGAAGAAATTGCTCTTCTCTCCCCCGGTGCTGCACTCTCCGCAACCCAGTTTGCCCTCTGGGAGCTGGCAAATGCTAACGATGACCGTCAGGTCGTAAACGTTCAGTACATTGTCAAGAACAGAGTAGCAGGTTACAACGGAAAAACCTGGAACACACTGAAGATCACTCCCGACGCAGAAATCCCTTGCGTTGAC
The DNA here is from genome assembly GCA_045540075.1 of Acetatifactor sp. Classification (GTDB taxonomy): domain Bacteria; phylum Bacillota; class Clostridia; order Lachnospirales; family Lachnospiraceae; genus Acetatifactor. The sequence goes on from JAZQGM010000062.1 coordinate 7,495, forward strand.
CTGATCTTCAAGCTCAGCAACTATCTGGTTAACCTGAATCCCATTCCCGCTGTAGAGAAAACAACCGGCAACACTGTTCTCACTAACAAAGTGATCCTTACTGACGTGAATATTGATGTTCTGTATAAGGATTTCGCTCACAGCAACAATCAGGATGATAACAAGGATAACGACGCTTACGTTACCAACGTCACCTTTGATATGCTTCCTGTCAGTGAAAGGGATAGCCTGACCGCTAAGATTGTTGACGCAGAAGGCAATGTTTATGCAACCGGACGTATTGTGGGTACTCTTCAGGATGGTGAAGTTCAGCTTGCCAAGAGCGCAAGCAACACCTACACATTCCCTGGTATCACTCTTGTGGAAAACCAGACGACCACCTATACTGTTGTAGTTGAAGGTGTTCAGTATCTCGAGAGAAACGTATATATCTACACCGCAGGTGACAGAGAGACCTCTCAGACCCTTATCGGCTATGACGAGGGTGAGTTTACTGCAAATGTTGAGTCTCTCGTAAAGAAGACTTTCAATGTTGAGGATCCCGATATCACGCTCAACAAAGTTGACGATAAGGGCAATCCTATTACCGGTGCCAAGTTTGCTCTCTATGCAGTCACCGCAGAAGGCGATAAACTGATTGATGAGTATAGCGTTGATGGTTACGGTAAGCTCAGCCTTTCTAACCTGAATGTAGGTACTTACAAACTGGTTGAGACCAAAGCACCCGCTGGCTATATCGGTGTTAACGAACCCATGTATTTTGAAGTCGTTGCAACTAAAGAGAGCGGCTACGAAATCAAGCACGTGTTCGATGAATTTGAGCTTGAATTCCCCGCAACCGCATACGAAATCAGTAACCACATCACCAGTGTTGCAATCCCTCAGACTTTCGTCCTTTTGGATGCTGCAGATACAGAGAACTGGACTTATTCCGGCGAATATGCATTCGGCGAAAGCGACTACCGCGTAGTTTATTGCGGTGACAGTGAGGTCAATGTTGCAGACGGAACCCGCTATGTTAAAACAGCTCTTGAAGACTGTTTCGAAGCTGATACTGCCAATAAGCTTCGCGCGATCATTGCAAACTCCTATCCCTATATTTCTATGGAGGAAATGATTGCAACAGCAACTGTTGCCGGTGTTGCAGACGCAGCTAACCTGACCCGCGGCGATATCATCGCAGCAGTTCAGCTGGCAATTTGGCACTATACCAATGGCATTGAAGACTATACCTACACGGCAACCTATTCTGTGAAGGATTATCCTAAGTGGGGCAAGGTCTTCAACGATTACTCCGATGAACTGCCTGCAGGTCTTCCCAACGGTACAACGACCAAAGTTGTTGATGAAGCAAGCAACGCACGGATCCGTGCTCTGTACAACTACTTGCTGGCTCTGAATCCTATGTCTGCCGCAGAAAGCGAGCTCAATGCATTCTTCTATACTGCAGTTGGTGGTAAGAATGTTTCCCAGAGCCTCATCGGTGCTGAGCGTACCAGCTTCTATGCAGACGGCCTGGACATTTACGTTAAGAATTTTGCAGAGAAGACCTACGTTCCTTCCATCACCTTCGCTCCCGGTCAGGCTTCCAACATCAGCTTCATGCTGATCGATCCTGCAACCGGCGAAGTTGAATTCCTCAACAAGATTGATATCGAAAATGAGACATCCTTCGATATTCCTTATGAGGCAGGCAAGATTTCCGCAGTATTTGTGAAGCAGTCTACCTCCGGTATGTTCTGGTTCTCCGAAGAAGTTGACGCTGATACCGTTACTGCAACCATCGAGTGTCTTAAGGCTAACAATCCTTCTTACAAGGGCCACAATGCAGTTGCATTCGGCGCCGGCGAGCATACCCTGGAATTCAAGAAGAACAAGTTTGCTACATACACTTTTAGTGTAGGTAATGCTATCATTACCGGCGGTAAGGTTGAAAATAATGCAGTCAAAGAGCCTACAGTAGATATTCCTGCGGATACTACTAAAGAGCCCACCGTAGAAATCCCCGAAGATACTGCTGAAGAACCCACACTCAACTATACAGTGAAGGGTGCAGAAGTTGCTTCCTGGACAATCAAGGATGACGTCACTGCTATATACATTGCAGCAAATGGCAAAGTACCTGCTGTAATCTGGACTTCCAAAGAAGTTGATGACGAAACCATGGCTGTAATCATCAAGGATCTGAACGCCGATAATAGTGCAAAGACTGTATCCGGTACAGGTTCTCATAAAATCGAATACCAGCAGAACAAGAATAAGACCAAGACCGTGACTTATACTTTCAAATCCGCCGAATAATTGGATATTCGAAGGAAATAACCTCACAGTCATAACAAAACAAAAAGAAAAGACCGTGCTGTGAGGTGACCCCAAAAAGGTATCTGACAACCTCCAATGGGGTTATCCTTTGCATGACAAAAGGGACACAATGCAGTTGCATTCGGTGACGGAGCACACACACTTGAATTCAAGAAGAACAAGTTTGTGACTTACAATTTTACCACCGGTATCGCATCAGAAATTACCGGAGAAATTATTTCCGAAATAGTTTCGGGTGAACAAACTGTGGAAATCAACATTAAATAATACATATTCTTTATCGCAAAAGCCGCTCTGTGAGGCGGCTTTTGTGTTTGACAATGACTACTCTCCTAAATCCATATCTAGAGTAGGTTGTAAATTTGTAATATGTAGTTGGAGTTTTTGAGGATATATGATAAAATAAATACTATGAACACATTTTGGAAGAATGCTCGTGGAGGAGTAGAAGTATGTTGATCAGAAGAGCTGAAGAAAAAGACATGGACGGAATCAACAGCCTATTGTGCCAGGTACTTATGGTGCACCACAATGGCAGACCGGATCTGTTTAAGGCGGGAGCCAAGAAGTACACAGACGACGAACTGCGGGAAATATTGAAAGACGATGCAAGACCTGTTTTTGTAGGTGCGGATGAAGCAGGAACTGTATTGGGATATGCTTTTTGTATGTTCCAGCAGCATGTAGGGAATAACATTCTTACAGATGTAAAGACCTTGTATATCGATGATCTATGTGTAGATGAAAGGATCAGAGGGCAGCATATCGGTAGTCAGTTGTATGAATATGTGGTAGATTTCGCAAGGAACAGTGGCTGTTACAATGTGACACTTAATGTATGGGCCTGCAATGAAGGGGCAAAAGCATTTTATCAAAAGTGTGGTCTTGTACCTCAGAAAATTGGTATGGAGAAGATTTTGTAATTTATAAAAGCCCTTACAGGAAGCTTGTAGGCACTTGAACCTATGAATATTCCTGTAAGGGCTTTTTCATTTTATTTTTCACCCATCTTGTCCAACAAGTCAATCTTAATGTCAAAAAGTTTTGGAGACAAATCCACATATACTTGATGGGGGTTCACAAGGCGCTTGGTCTCGTCCCAGAGAGTGTCCATCTCTTGCTTGCAGTATTCCCTGATTTCCATCACCTTAGGAGAAGTGTATACACACTCACCTTTGCTGAAAATCTGTTTCATAATGGGACGTAAAGAGTAAGTGCCGCCTTTTAACTTGGTCTTTTTCCAGGGCTCTAACGGGTCAAAGAGGAGCAGATCCTCTGCTTCGTCAAAGTGCTCATCCACCAAGCAGATCAGGTCAGCCTTGATCTTGCCGCTTTCCTTCTCATAAACACGATAAATCTTCTTGTTGCCGGGATTGGTCACTTTCTCTGAGTTCTCGGACAACTTAATCTTGGGGATGAAATTGCTGTTTTCATCCATAATAGCAGCCAGCTTGTATACACCGCCGAAGGAAGGGTTGTCCTTGGAAGTGATCAGGTTGGTACCCACGCCCCAGGAGGTGATGGCAGCACCTTGGGTCTTTAAGCTGTCAATCAGATACTCGTCCAAGTCATTGGAGGCAGAGATCACCGCATCCTGGAATCCGGCAGCATCCAGCATCTTTCGGGCTTTCTTGGACAGGTAAGCCAAGTCGCCGCTGTCTAAACGGATGCCGTAGAAGGTCAGAGGAATACCGGCTTCTCTCATTTCCGTGAAGACCTTAATGGCATTGGGCACACCGGATTTTAACGTATCATAAGTATCTACTAACAGGATACATGCGCTGGGATACATATCGGCATAGGTCTTAAAGGCGGTATATTCATCAGGAAAACTCATGATCCAGCTGTGGGCGTGAGTTCCTTTTACCGGCACATCAAAAAGCCGGCCTGCCAGCACATTGCTGGTTCCCACACAGCCGCCGATCATGGCCGCTCTGGCACCGTAGGTACCTGCATCAGGTCCCTGGGCACGGCGAAGACCAAATTCCATGATTCCGTCTCCACGGGCCGCATAGCAGACTCTGGCTGCTTTTGTGGCGATCAGACTCTGATGGTTAATGATATTTAAAATAGCGGTCTCCACCAACTGAGCTTCCATAATAGGTGCAATTACCTTGATCATGGGCTCTCTGGGGAACATTACAGTACCCTCAGGGATTGCGAAAATGTCTCCTGAGAACTTAAAGTCCCGCAGATAATCCAGAAACTCCTGCTCAAAAATCCCAAGAGATGCCAGATAATCAATGTCTTCTTTCTCAAAATGCAGTTCTTTAATATATTGAATCACTTGCTCTAAGCCTGCGCAGATGGCGTATCCGCCTCCACAGGGATTCGAGCGATAAAAAGCATCAAAAATAACGGTTTCATTACGGTCCTTATTTTTAAAATAACCTTGCATCATGGTCAATTCATAAAGATCCGTAAGCAAAGTAAGATTCTGACGATCCATATTTCCTCCCGTTCTGCCGCCGGGCAGCATATTGATTAAACAGCCGGATTGACATGATAGCTGTGATTACAAGTATCATAAGCCAAAGTAGTGGCAAAGTCAAGGAGTTTTGTACCAGTTTTTAGGGGAAATACTTCATTACCTCTTGACAAGTGCTTCAAAACCGCTTAAAATTGACATGATTAAGACACAGCAAAAAGCTATGACGAAGACAGTAACCGCCTTTTGAACGTTCAGCGAGCCGGTGTGGGTGTGAGACCGGTACCAGTAGAAGCGCAGGTGAAGATCACTTCCGAGCTGCACGGGCCAAAGCAAACGAAAAGGAAAGCGAGTAGTCCCTGCCGGCATTCCACCGTTAAAGGAAACCATATCGTTCCCCCACAGGGAGCCGTATGTTGTAACAGGTGGTATAACGAGCGTAAGCCTCGTCCTTTTACAGGACGGGGCATTCTTTATTTTAGAAAGGAGTACAAAGATGTATCAAAAAGTATCTACAAATCTCAACTTTGTTGAGAGAGAAAAAAATGTTGAAAAGTTTTGGCGCGATAATGATATTTTCCGTAAAAGTATGGAATGTCGGGGGGAAGGCGAGACATATACTTTTTACGATGGACCGCCTACCGCCAACGGTAAGCCTCATATCGGTCATGTAGAGACCCGTACCATTAAGGATATGATCCCCAGATATCGTACCATGAAGGGTTACATGGTACCCAGAAAGGCCGGTTGGGATACCCACGGTCTGCCGGTAGAGCTGGAAGTGGAGAAACTTCTGGGTCTGGACGGAAAGGAGCAGATCGAAGAGTATGGTCTGGATCCTTTTATTGACAAATGTAAGGAAAGTGTGTGGAAGTATAAGGGTATGTGGGAGGATTTCTCCAATACCGTAGGCTTCTGGGCTGACATGGACGATCCTTACGTAACCTATCATGATGATTTTATCGAGTCCGAATGGTGGGCATTAAAGACCATCTGGGATAAGGGACTTTTGTACAAGGGCTTTAAGATCGTGCCTTACTGCCCTCGCTGTGGTACCCCTCTGTCCAGCCATGAGGTGGCACAGGGGTATAAGGATGTAAAAGAACGTTCCGCAGTGGCACGTTTCAAAGTGGCCGGCGAGGATGCTTACATCCTGGCATGGACCACCACCCCCTGGACACTGCCTTCCAATGTGGCACTTTGCGTGAACCCCAATGAGACCTATGCAAAGGTAAAGGCAGCAGACGGTTATACTTATTACATGGCAGAAGCACTGCTTGATACAGTGCTTGGCAAGCTGGCTGACAAGGAGAATAATGTACCTGCTTATGAGGTACTGGAGACCTGTACCGGTAAGGACTTAGAGTACAAGGAATATGAGCCTCTGTTCCCTTGGGCCAATGAGACTTGTGAAAAGCAGCACAAGAAGGCTTTCTATGTGACTTGTGATACTTATGTTACTTTGACAGACGGTACCGGTGTGGTACACATTGCTCCTGCTTTCGGTGAAGACGATGCCAATGTGGGACGCAAGTATGATCTGCCCTTTGTACAGTTTGTGGACGGCAAGGGTGAGATGACCAAAGAGACTGATTATGAAGGTGTCTTCTGTAAGAAGGCAGATCCTATGGTATTGACGGATCTGGAGAAGAAGGGACTGTTATTTGACGCACCCAAATTTGAGCACAGTTATCCTCACTGCTGGAGATGTGACACACCGCTGATCTACTATGCACGTGAGAGCTGGTTCATCAAGATGACCGCTGTGAAAGAAGACCTGATTCGCAACAACAATACCATTAAATGGATCCCGGAATCCATCGGTAAGGGACGTTTTGGTGACTGGCTTGAGAATATCCAGGACTGGGGTGTATCTCGTAACCGTTACTGGGGTACGCCGTTAAATATCTGGGAGTGTGAATGCGGTCATATGCACTCCATCGGCAGCCGCGAAGAGCTGTATCAGATGAGTGGCAATGAGGAGGCCAAGACCGTAGAGTTCCATCGTCCTTATATTGATGCCATCACCTTAAACTGTCCTAAGTGTGGCGGTCAGATGAAGCGTGTGCCTGAGGTAATTGACTGTTGGTTTGACTCCGGTGCCATGCCTTTTGCACAGCATCATTATCCGTTTGAAAATAAAGAGCTGTTCGAGACACAGTTCCCTGCACAGTTTATTTCCGAGGCAGTAGACCAGACCCGTGGATGGTTCTATTCTCTGTTGGCAGAGTCTACCCTGCTCTTTAACAAGGCTCCTTATGAGAATGTTATCGTTCTGGGACATGTGCAGGATGAGAACGGTCAGAAGATGAGTAAGAGTAAAGGAAATGCGGTGGATCCTTTTGATGCCCTGGAGACTTATGGTGCAGATGCTATCAGATGGTATTTCTACACCAGTTCTGCTCCCTGGCTTCCCAAGCGTTTCTCCGGAAAGGCTGTAACCGAAGGTCAGCGTAAGTTCATGGGTACCCTGTGGAATACCTATGCATTCTTTGTACTGTATGCCAATATTGATGATTTTGATGCCACCAAATATACCTTAGAATATGACAAACTTCCTGTTATGGATAAGTGGCTCCTTTCCAAGCTCAATACCGTAGTGGGAGAGGTAGATACCAATCTGGAGAGATACCGTATTCCGGAAGCCGCCAAAGCGCTTCAGGATTTCGTGGATGAAATGAGTAATTGGTATGTAAGACGCAGCCGTGAACGTTTCTGGGCAAAGGGTATGGAGCAGGATAAGATCAATGCTTACATGACTCTGTATACCGCACTGGTCACCATCAGTAAGGCAGCAGCACCCATGATTCCTTTCATGACTGAGGATATCTACCAGAATCTGGTAAGAAGCATTGATCCTTCCGCACCGGAAAGTATCCACTTATGTGACTTCCCTGTGGTGGATGAGAAGATGATCGATTCTGCACTGGAAGAGGCTATGGAGGATGTACTGGATGCAGTGGTCATGGGTCGTGCCTGCCGTAACAATGCCAGCATAAAGAACCGTCAGCCGATCAGCAGAATGTACATTAAGGCCGACTTTACCTTGGATACCTTCTATCAAGATATCATCAAGGATGAGCTGAATGTGAAGGAAGTAGTGTTCACCGATGACGTAAGAGAATTTACTTCTTATACCTTTAAGCCGCAGTTGCGTACTGTTGGTCCTAAGTACGGCAAGCAGCTGGGTGGTATCCAGAAAACCCTTGCCTCTCTGGATGGTAATGCAGCGATGGATGACCTGAACAATAATGGCAAGCTGGTATTTGATGTAAATGGTGTGACTGTAGAACTGACCAAGGATGACCTGCTTATTGATATGGCACAGAAGGAAGGTTATGTATCCGAGGAAGACAACAAGATGACTGTTGTGCTGGATACCAACCTGACGGAAGAATTGATTGAGGAAGGCTTTGTATACGAGATCATCAGCAAGATCCAGACCATGCGTAAGGATGCTGATTTTGAGGTGATGGATCATATCAAGGTGTCTATTAATGGAAATGAGAAATTGGCAGGTATCGTGGCACGTAATCAGGAGGCAATTGCGGGTAAGGTACTTGCAGATGCTATGGTAACAGACACGGAACTGGTCGTATCCAAGGCATGGAATGTAAATGGCGAAGAAGTAACCATTGCCATTGAGAAGACTGTCTAAAACTAGTAATTATTACCAGGACATTCCGGGCAATTTAGCCTTGGAATGTCCGTAAAAATTTGCTATACTTATCAATGAAAAAATATAAATGAGAAGAAAAAGGGAGGATTTGGTTTGAAGACATCTGCTACAAAACCAACAAAAGTGACATCAACGGCAAAGGCAGCAGTGGTAAGAAAATTTGATAAAGAATTATTTAAGAGAAGTGTACTTTATAATGTAAAGACTTTGTATCGCAAGACCTTGGAAGAGGCTTCTGCGCAGCAGATTTTCCAGGCGGTTTCTTATGCGATCAAGGATCAGATCGTAGAGAACTGGATGGAGACCCAGAAGACATACGAGAAAGAAGATCCTAAGATGGTTTACTATATGTCCATGGAATTCCTTATGGGGCGTGCCATGGGTAATAATATGATCAATATGCAGGCGTATGATGAAGTAAAGGAAGCTTTGGATGATCTTGGTCTTGACCTGAATGTGTTAGAGGATCAGGAGCCTGACGCGGCACTGGGTAATGGTGGTCTGGGACGTCTGGCAGCATGTTTCCTGGACTCTCTGGCTACGCTGGGGTATCCGGCATATGGCTGCGGTATTCGGTATCGTTATGGCATGTTTAAACAGGAGATCCGCGATGGTTATCAGGTAGAAGTGCCTGACAACTGGCTGGTGGACGGTAATCCTTTTGAACTTCGCAGACCCGAGTATGCTAAGATTGTAAAATTCGGCGGTTATGTGACTGTCCGTCATGAGAACGGAAGGAATTATTTCAGTCAGGAAGGATATCAGTCTGTAAAGGCCATTCCTTTTGATTTGCCCATCGTAGGCTATGGCAACGGTATTGTCAATACCCTGCGTATCTGGGATGCAGAGGCAGTGGAATGTTTCTCTCTGGATTCCTTTGACAAGGGTGATTACCAGAAGGCTGTGGAACAGCAGAACCTGGCAAAGAATATTGTGGAGGTATTATACCCTAATGATAATCATTATGCAGGGAAAGAACTGCGTCTGAAGCAGCAGTATTTCTTCATCTCTGCCTCTGTGCAGGAAGCAGTAGCCAAGTACATGAGAAAGCATGATGATATCCGCAAGTTCCATGAGAAGGTGACATTCCAGTTAAACGATACCCATCCTACCGTGGCAATTCCGGAATTGATGCGTATCCTGATGGATGAATATTATCTGACTTGGGACGAAGCATGGGACGTTACCACCAAGACCTGTGCTTACACCAACCATACCATTATGGCGGAAGCATTGGAAAAATGGCCCATCGAGCTATTCTCCAGATTACTTCCCAGAATCTATCAGATCGTGGAGGAGATCAACCGTCGTTTTGTGGTGCAGATTCAGGAGAAGTACGGTAATGATCCTTTTGCCAATGTGCAGGAGAAGATTCGTAAGATGGCTATCATCTATGACGGACAAGTGAAGATGGCTCATATGGCCATTGTGGCAGGCTACTCCGTAAACGGTGTGGCAAGACTGCACACAGAGATCTTGAAGAAGCAGGAGCTTCGTGATTTTTATGAGATGTTCCCGGAGCGTTTTAACAATAAGACCAATGGTATCACCCAGAGAAGATTCCTGTTGCACGGTAACCCGTTGCTGGCTAAGTGGGTGACAGATCATGTGGGCAGTGAGTGGATCACGGACCTGCCACAGATTAGCCGGCTTAAGATATACGCAGATGATGCCAAGGCGCAGCAGGAGTTTATGAATATCAAATACCAGAATAAGGTACGTCTGGCTAAGTATATCTTAGAGCACAATGGCGTAGAAGTAGATCCCAGATCTATTTTTGACGTACAGGTGAAGAGACTCCATGAGTACAAGAGACAGCTTCTGAACATCCTGCATGTGATGTATCTGTATAATGAGCTGAAGGAGCATCCGGAGATGGATTTCTATCCCAGAACCTTTATCTTCGGCGCTAAGGCCGCAGCAGGATACCGCAATGCAAAGCTGACCATCAAGCTGATCAATTCCGTGGCTGATGTGATCAACAACGATTCTTCTATCAATGGCAGGATCAAAGTAGTATTTATCGAGAACTATAATGTATCCAACGCGGAGATCATTTTTGCGGCAGCAGATGTGTCTGAGCAGATCTCTACGGCAAGTAAGGAAGCGTCCGGTACCGGTAACATGAAGTTTATGCTTAACGGTGCGCTGACTTTGGGTACCATGGACGGTGCTAATGTGGAGATCGTAGAAGAAGTAGGGGAGGAGCATGCCTTTATCTTTGGCTTAAGCTCTGATGAAGTGATCAATTATGAGAACCATGGTGGTTACAATCCTATGGAGATCTTTAATAATGACCAGGATGTACGTAAAGTGCTGATGCAGCTGATCAATGGAACCTACTCTCACACAGAGCTGTTCCGTCCGCTGTACAACTCTCTGCTCAATACCCAGAGTACCAGCAAGGCAGATACTTACTTTATCCTGAAGGATTTTAAGTCTTATGCAGAAGCTCACAGAAAAGTAGAGCAGGCTTACAGAGACGAGGCCGGCTGGGCAAAGAGTGCGATTCTGAACGTGGCCAGCAGCGGTAAGTTTACTTCGGACAGAACCATCAAACAGTATGTGGATGAGATCTGGCATCTGGATCAGGTTGTTTTAAAATAAAAAGATTGGAATCACTGGTATGTTTCGTCATCTTGTAAAAAGCGTTCCGGTTCTTCTGTCAGTTGTCACAAGTATGCTTTTCCTGGGAGGTTGTACAGACCACACCCGGGAGAAGCCTGTTGTGAAGGATGAGATTCAGAAGGAAGAAATTCAGATAGAAGAAATCCTGGTTGAGGGATTGGAAGAGGAGTATGATTTCCTATTTCTTACGGATATGCATATTGTCGCCATGTCCGGAAAAGATTCTTCGAAGGAGCAGGAAAGTGCTAAGGAGCGGAAAGCGCAGTTTGTAAATGCAGAAGGGATAGGGTCGGCAGAGCAATTTCCGGAATGGATAGCATACGCCAATGAGCAGGCATATGAGGCAGTACTGTTGGGTGGCGATCTGATCGATGCTCCCACCGGGGGCAACCTGGAATTGCTGGAAGAGCAGTTGAAAAAATTGGAGAAGCCTTATCTGTACACGCCCGGGAATCATGACTGGACGCAACCCTGGGAGTATATGACCCAGACTGCCATAGAAGAGTATCGGCCACGGCTGGCACCCTATATGAATGATTGCCCGGAAATTCAGTGCCTTGATATGGGAGAAATCAGAATCATTGCTGTGGATAACAGCATCGATCAAGTGCATCAGGAAGCACTTGCAGAGTATGAGGAGCTTTTGCACACAGAGAAAAAGGTAATTGTTCTGTTGCATGTGCCCCTTATCACCCAGTCTGTGCTAGGACGGGCCAAAGAAGTCTGGAGCAGTCCGGTGGTGTTGGGAGGCGGCAATTACGGCGGAATCTATCCTGATGAATCTTCACAGCGGTTTATGGACTTGACTACCGCAGCGGATAGTCCGGTAGAACTGGTGCTGGCAGGGCATGTACATTTCTACGACAAGGATTACATTGAAGGTGAGAAAAAGGTTTTACAGATCGTTGGACCGGCCGGATATGCGGGTGGCGCCATTCATCTGCAGGTGAAAGCAAGTGATGAGCCAAAGAAATAAAAGGAACAGACACAATAAAGGAGAAAGCCATGATACAATTATTAGAAGGCGGAGCTTATCTGTTAAATGGTGTAGAGATCATCGAAGACAGTCATGAAGCAGCTGCCGCCATTACGGCAAAAATAGGAAAAAATATTACAAAACAGGAAGCTGCCAAGAATACCATTGCCTATGGTATCCTTCAGGCGCACAACACTTCCGGTAGCATGGACAAGTTAAAGATCAGATTTGACAAGCTGACCAGTCATGATATTACTTTTGTAGGTATTATTCAGACGGCTCGCGCTTCAGGACTGACCAAGTTCCCCATGCCCTATGTACTGACCAACTGCCACAACTCTTTGTGTGCAGTGGGCGGAACTATCAACGAGGATGACCACATGTTTGGTCTTTCTTGTGCCAAGAAATACGGCGGAGTCTATGTACCCCCTCATCAGGCGGTTATTCACCAGTTTGCCAGAGAAATGCTGGCAGGTGGCGGTAAGATGATTCTGGGAAGTGATTCCCACACCCGCTACGGTGCCCTGGGTACCATGGCAGTGGGCGAAGGCGGCCCCGAGCTGGTAAAGCAGCTGTTAAATCAGACTTATGATATCAATATGCCCGGTGTGGTAGGTATCTACCTGACAGGAGAGCCGGTAAAGGGCGTAGGTCCTCAGGACGTAGCTCTGGCCATCATCGGCGCTGTATTTAAAAACGGTTTTGTGAAGAATAAAGTGATGGAGTTCGTAGGCCCCGGCGTGTCTTCCTTAAGCGCAGACTTCCGTATCGGCGTGGATGTCATGACCACAGAGACCACCTGCTTATCCTCCATCTGGAGAACCGATGCAGAGATTGAAGAGTTCTACGAGATCCACGGCAGAAAAGAAGAGTACGCGGAGTTAAATCCCGGTGAAGTGGCATATTATGATAACATGTTGACAGTGGACTTGTCCGCCATCAGACCTATGATCGCTATGCCCTTCCATCCCAGCAATACTTACACCATCGAAGAGCTGAATGCGAATCTGATGGATATTCTGGATGAGACAGAGAAGCGTGCCCTGGTAAGTCTGGACGGTGCGGTAGAATACAACTTAAAAAATAAAGTAGTCAACGGTAAATTCATGGTAGATCAGGGAATCATCGCAGGCTGTGCCGGCGGCGGGTTTGAAAATATCTGCGCTGCTGCAGACATCCTGAAGGGTCAGTATATCGGTTCTGATGGATTTACCTTAAGCGTATATCCTGCATCCATGCCGGTATATATGGAACTGATCCGCAACGGTGCTGCTGCCACCATTTTAGAGACCGGTGCTGTAATGAAGACTGCTTTCTGCGGTCCTTGCTTCGGTGCAGGTGACACCCCGGCCAACAACGCTTTCAGTATCCGCCACTCCACCAGAAACTTCCCCAATCGTGAGGGAAGTAAACTGCAGAACGGTCAGATCTCTTCTGTAGCCCTGATGGATGCCCGTTCTATCGCTGCCACTGCAGCCAACAAGGGCGTGCTGACTCCTGCAACAGACTTTGACGGAGAATTCGGCAAATACAAATACCACTTTGACAGCAAGATCTACGCCAACCGCGTATTTGATTCCAAGGGCGTGGCAGATCCCGATGTGGAGATTCAGTTAGGACCCAACATCAAGGACTGGCCTGCAATGTGTGCATTGCCGGAAAACCTGGTACTGCGTGTAGTCAGTGAGATCCACGATCCCGTGACCACCACCGATGAGCTGATCCCTTCCGGTGAGACCTCTTCCTATCGTTCCAATCCTCTGGGACTGGCAGAGTTTGCTCTGAGCCGTAAGGACCCTGCTTACGTAGGTCGCGCCAAAGAGATCCGCGCTGCCCAGGAAGCTGTGATGGAAGACAAGTGCCCTGTAGAGGCTTGTCCCGAACTGGAGCTGAAAAAAGTATGCGACACCATCCACACCATGTTCCCGGATATGGGCAAGGGCAATGTGGGCTTTGGTTCCACAATCTTTGCCGTAAAACCCGGCGACGGTTCTGCCCGTGAACAGGCTGCCTCCTGCCAGAAAGTGCTGGGCGGCTGGGCGAATATTGCCAACGAGTATGCCACCAAGCGTTATCGTTCCAACCTGATCAACTGGGGTATGCTGCCTTTCCTGATCGAAGAAGGCGATTTGCCTTTCAAAAACCTGGATTACCTCTACATTCCCGGTATTAAGAAGGCTGTGGAAGAGAAGGCTGAAGTGATCAAGGCTTATGTGGTGATGACAGAGGGTGCAGTACCTGCTATGAAGGAATTTGACCTTCGCCTGGGTGAGCTTACTGATGAAGAGCGTCAGATCATTCTGAAAGGCTGCTTGATTAACTATAACAGAGTAGATTAATTTAAAATCATTGATTGAAACAGGGCTGGCCGAAACCTCGGACAGCCCTTCTATGAAATTGAATAAAAGGAATGAAAGGAAATTACATGGAATTCAATAAAATCACTTCAAATCCTATGCTGGTGGGAAGTATGGAGCTTTTAAAAGCAGACCCCTCTCAGGATCATAAGAATTTATTTGTATCAGAGATGATGAAAGCCAAATTCATGTCTCCGGCAATGATCACTCCCGAGCCGGTGGTTGACGAAAAGGGTGAGAAAAAGCCGGCACCCGGAAGTAAAGTGCAGCTTCCTGTGTTGACTGCACCGGATGGAAAACAATTCTTCATGGCCTTCACAGACAAAATGGAATTTGAAAAGTTCCGAAAAGATGAGGATGCTCCCTTTGTTGCACTGAGTGCAGAGGAATATGCAGCCATGCTGCTTCGCAAGGATTGTCCTGTGGTGGGATTTATCATCAATCCCGGATCAGCCAATATGGTAGTGCCTAAGGAAATGCTGGGAGCGATTATTGCAGCCAAGATTGCGAAGATGAAAGAGGAGCAGGAGAAATGAAAAATAGTTTTGGAAGCGCATTCATGATGTTTGGTATTTTATTGGTGCTAATTGACTTGGCAGGTGGAATCAGGATTCCGGTTATTGAAGAGTTGCCATGGAAGGGGTTTGGATTAATTTCAGGTATTTGGGGACTGGTTTTGGCAGTGAAAAATAGTAAACAAGACTAATGATTTGCGGAGGTGAAACTTTGAAGAATTTGATAATTATGCTATATGGGATATTTTTTATGTTGCTAAGTATTTCTTGCTGCGTCTTTATGATTATAGCAGGAAGTAATAATTTGCGTGATATGGTAATGTGCTTTTTTTCTTTGATTGGTTTTGTGCTTTGCACAGTGGCATTTTTCAGGGGAATAAAAGAGCGGAAGGAATAAAATGGATGAAAAAAGGGAATAGATTTTGCATTCTCGCTCTTGCTTTGATTGGAATACTGGGAATTGTTATTTGGGGTGTAAGTGTCAGATTGGAGCAAACTGATAGCATGAGTTATGAGAAAGTGAAGAATGGCTTTTTTGCTTGGATGGATGCTTATGTGGCATTACCTGAAAAAAGTGAATTTGACATTGCTCTCACCTATTACTATTTTGAGGGTGAGGAACAATATATTCATAAAGAAGAGATCACAGCAGTCGCATTGGAAGAGATATCTAACATAAAGGTGAAGAATTTTAAGGTGGAAGATGTGGAGTGCCCAAATGATATTTATGAGGCTTATATGATCATCGTCACTGTACAGGCATTAGAACTTGGTATGAGTCAGGCTGAAACAATTACTATCTATACAGACACCGGAGCTGCATATACCTGTCCTTTGGGATTATGATATTTTGATGTAGATGAAGCGGATTCAGGCTATGTGGATGTTTATAGTTCGCCTTTTTCTTCCACATCGTCCCTTGATTTCAATTACGACTTTCAGGTGAAGGATGGATATACTATTTCAGAACTGCAATACTGGCATAATAAAAAATTGACTGGTAATGTGGAAAATAAAGATATAGTAATGCTTGAAAGTCACGCTCCATTTAATTATATTAAAGCCAAAGGGCTTGTGGAATCTGAAGGAGAAGTATATCGTTTCTATGGATTAGGGAGCTATTGTGGCATAATGAACGTTGATATAAGTGATATTGAGTTATCCTACGAGCATAATAGGATGCTCCAGTAGCAAAAGAGGAAAGGAGTTTTATAAAATGAGCGAGAAGTTAAATAACCTGTCATTAGATACTCTTTGTGCCTCTCTGGCACAGGCCATGGGCGTTGAAGCACCGGAATGCGCGGCAAGTCCGGCAGAATGTCTGGATCAGTATGTTGAGGAAAAATTGGCAGGAAAAAAGGCTGATAGGATTTTCATGTACAATCCCGATGCCATTGCAGAGTGGGTGTACCGAAAGTATTCTGGGCTGATGAAAGAGGCTGTAAACAGAACAGAGTTGGAGGTACCTTTTTGTACCGTGATGCCTTCCGTGACACCAGTATGCTTTGGTACCATGTATACCGGAGCGCAGCCCGCTGTTCACGGTATTCAGAGGTATGAAAAGCCTGTGATCAAGCTGGAATCTTTGTTTGATGTGTTGATCAAGGCAGGCAAGAAGCCGGTCATCATTGCTGAGACCAACTGTAGCATGGCGAAAATTTATCTGGACAGGGATATGGATTATTTCATTTATGATACTATTGAAGAGGTGAACGCCAAGGCGGCGGAGATTATCATGAAGGACGAGTATGATTTTGTGGCGGTTTATAATGGAAATTATGATGCCGTCATGCATAAGTTCGGACCGGAGAGTATAGAGGCTTTGTCGGAGCTTAGGGCTAATGTGCAGGCATTTGCCATGTTTAGTGCATTGATCAAGGATCACTGGAAATCTCACAATACTTTGGTGGGATTTGCCATGGATCACGGCTGCCATGAGATTGATGGAGATTGTGGATCACATGGGCTGGATATGCCTGAAGACTTGAATATTGTGCATTTGTATCAAGCATATCCTGCCAAATGTTAAGTTAATGTTAGTCAGTGAATTGGCGCAGCAGTTGAGATAAAGTAATCAGCTGTTGCACCAAAATTTATTAGTTTGGGGATTGACAGAAGGCAATAAAGAAGATGACAGGATGTGGTTTAATTTGTTTCATGAGCTTGCACACATCATCTATGGCCATGTAGGGAAAAGAGAAGGTGCCATGGAGGAGGATGAAGTAAGTGCTGATGAGTATGCTAAGAATCAATTAAGAGCCAATTAATGGCATGATATTATCTCTTCTTTTGACAAAAATAATACCGTAACGATAACAGAATGTGCAAAAAGGAGGCATTTTATGAGTGATATTTGCTGTAATGCACTAGCTATGGCTACGGTACCCATTCAGGAGTGGTGTGAACCCTATGATTGGAAGACGGCATTGAAGAATGGTACGATCTTTCCCAGTTTAAATCTGGAATTTTATAAAGCGGAACAGATAAATAATCCGTCCTCTGCGCCCACGGGGCAAGAGAGCGCATTGCATGAGATCAGTGAGATCGGCTTTGCCATCAATGATCTGACATTATATCTGGATACTCACCCGGAATGTCCAAATGGCTTGCCTTTACTAAAGGAGCTGTTGGAAAAGCGTCTGTCTCTTTTGGCAGATTATGCGGCCAAGTATCAGCCGCTTACGCAGTTGTCCATGATTACCGGGACACCTGAAACCAATGTATATAAGTCGGATCGTAGCCATGTCGTTCTGTGGGCCAAGGAGTTGCTGTTTGGACTTGTCTTCCTAAGACCGCTTGGCCTCCGACTTAAAAGCGTCTGTCTCTTTTGGCAGATTATGCGGCCAAGTATCAGCCGCTTACGCAGTTGTCCATGATTACCGGGACACCTGAAACCAATGTATA
>JAZQGM010000063.1:0-20279 GCA_045540075.1 Acetatifactor sp.
TGGGTTAGTATATTCCCCATATCCAGCTTCCTTCAGATTCCACCTCGCGATGGACACCCTTGCTTTCGGCTATGACCTTCCCACTACCGGGCGGTCTCCAGACTTTCACCAGTTAGAAACGTGCGCCGCCAGGCGCACAACTAATATGCCGGAAAGAAAAGCGTTTGCTTGTTTTCCTTCCGGCATTTTTTATTTCTTCTAAAAAAGTAAAGTTATAAGTGTCCCAGCAAAAAGAAATGGAACCATTGGCAAACTATCCTTCCTGACCAATTTCTTTCGAGCCATCTGAATAAAAAAGTAGATGCAGCACAATACCATACTACAAAAAATCGTCCCCATAATTTTTTTCTCAGTCAAATACAATCCCAACACCAGAACCAGCTTCACGTCTCCAGCACCCAGACACCTACGAGAGATCATGTAGCATAAGAAGAAAATTCCTCCTCCCACAATTGTCCCCTTTAACGATGAAAACAATAAATCCCGTCCTGACCCAGCATCCAAAATCATGTGAATGCTAGTCACCAACACCCAGAATATAAGAAAAAAAAACAGGAATGAATTGGGAATCTTACGTTTTAAACAATCCGTTACAGTTAAGACTGCTAGCATACTCAGCATACTCATTACCAATAACTGCCGTGGTAATTCTATGGATTCACACACAAGGTAAAAGATAAACCAGCCCAAAGCCATCACACTACCTGTAATACAGATTACCTGCAAGGCATTCATCCTTCCCTCTCCTACACCCCCAAACTTCAACTGCCAGTCCAGTAAAAGCAGGGAAAGACAATAAAAAATAAGCATCAAAAAAGTACTGATTATAATATTACCTACCAACATTTTATCCCCATCCCTACACACTTCACCGCATCAACCCACACTTCTTTGCCACCTTCACCAACAAATACCCCTTAGGAATTCCTCTTAGCTCCTGTTCATTCACCCCGCGAAAAGCAATCAGCATCACAAAATACACACACACCGCAATCCCAATGGCCGGTACAACTGAAATAATGGTGGAAGAAGTAAGCAGATACATCAGATCATAAACCACCCATGCAATGGCCCCCATAAATGCTGCCGCCAGCAAAGGGATCAAAAATGTACGAACCATTTCCTGCCGATAACCAACGGCCTTTCTCACAGCCCACTGGTTCAGCACGCACATCAGGCCGGAATAAACCACATTGGCAATAACCAATGCATACAGATCCAAATCCGTAAAAAGCAGTGTCCCCACCAACACAAAAGTCTGTACACCCAACGCAATGGCTGCATTGTAAATGGGTGTATTCACCTTACCAAGGCCTTGGAGAATGGAGCCGCTTAAGGTTGACAATGAGAAAAACACAACGGTCACTGCCAATGTCACAAGCAGATTCGCTGCCATGTCAACGGTCTCCTTCTGAGGGAACAAAAGCCAGGTTACAGGTTTTGCCAACACCGCCAGTCCTACTGCCGAGGGAATGGCTATGATCATAGTTGTCTTTATGGCCATGCCTATTTTCTCTCTCGCCTGTCCGATCTGTCTCTTCGCCACCAACTGGGCTATTGAAGGAATCATGGCGGAAGCCATAGCAGAGGCAAAGGCCACCGGAATATTACTGATGGTCACTGCCTTGTAGGAAAAGATACCATAATTGGCATATGCGGTGGTCTCATCAATTTCTTTTATAAAACGGTACAATTTCAGATACACCACGGAGTTTAGTGAAGTGCTCAGGTTATAGGCCGCTGTACTCAAAATAAAAGGAGTCACCACATGCACGATGGTCCGGGAAATATCCCCATAGGAATCCACCTGTCCGGTCTTATCTTTGCGAATGCGGGTAAAGATCAGCTTCTTATTCAGCCCATATATCCCCCACATGAACAAAAGTCCTGCAAGGACACCGGCACCGGTACCCAGGGCACTGCCCATGGCTCCGTACATGGCTTTATTGGTCTCGAAAGAAGCATGATAGTTGCCACCCACAGCACCCAGCACACTACCATTCAATACCGGCTGCGCTTTTACCTGGACATCTATTACAATTCCTGATTCTGCACTGCCTGCAAATACACGGATCAGTACCATGGCCGCCACGATACTAATCACTGCATTGGCAACCTGCTCCAAAATCTGGGAAACAGAAGTCTGCACCATACTCTTGTGTGCCTGGAAATATCCACGCAGCACCCCAAGAAGCCCATACAAAAAGACAGTAGGGGCAAATACACGAAGCACAGGGATGGCACCGCCATCCACCAAAAGTCCTGCTCCGAAGAATAAAAACAGACTGGCAATTCCGCCGATAGCAAGCACGTACCAGGTAGAACAGATAAACACCCTGTGGGCATTGCGATATTCTTTCACTGCCAGTTTCTGGGCAATTACCTTTGAAATTGCTGATGGAATACTGTACGAAGAGATCAACAGGACTATGGTATAAATGCTATAAGCCGCCTGATAATAACCACTTCCCAGATCTCCGATGACAGCAGCCAAAGGGCTCCTGTACAAGAGCCCTATGATTCTGCTTATTAACCCTGCCGCCGCCAAAATGCCGGCCTGAACAACAAAGCTGTCGCTTCGCCCATTTTTCCGGGAATCATCCCCGGCACTTACTCTGTGACTATTATTCATACGTCTAACCAATCAGCCAGTCATACATCTCCTGATATTTCTTAGCTGATACACTCCAGGAAAAGTCCGCAGCCATGGCTCGGTCTACGATCTTGTTCCAGTCTCTCTTTCTATCATAATAAACATGCTCTGCATAACGAATGGTACCTAGCATCTCGTGTGCATTGTAATTACTAAAGCTAAAGCCGGTACCGGTTCCTTCAAACTCATTGTACGCTTGTACCGTATCTTTTAAGCCCCCTGTCTCACGGACAATAGGAAGGGTACCGTACCTAAGGCTCATCAGCTGGCTCAAACCACAGGGTTCAAACAGTGACGGCATCAGGAATGCATCACTGGCTGCGTAAATCTTGTGGGAAAGAGCATCGGAATAATAAATATTGGCGGATACCTTATCTGCATATTTCCAGTCATAATGACGGAAGCAGTTCTCATATCTCTCCTCACCGGTTCCCAACACTACCAACTGAATATCATCCTGGCACAGCTCATCCATTACATGAGCGATCAGATCAAGTCCCTTCTGGTCTGTCAGGCGGGATATCAGACCGATCATCATCTTATTCTCATCCTGACGAAGTCCCAGCTCTTCCTGCAACGCTCTCTTATTCTTAAGCTTTTCCTTACGGAAGTTCATAGCATTATACTGCTGTATGATAAACGGGTCTGTTTCCGGATTAAATGCATCATAATCGATGCCGTTTACGATACCTCTTAGGTCATTGCTTCTGGACCGAAGCAGTCCATCCAGTCCCTCACCATAAAAAGGTGTCTTGATCTCTTCCGCATAAGTGTTACTTACCGTAGTGATGGTATCGGCAAATACCAGACCACCCTTTAACAGATTGGCATCATAATAGGCTTCCAGCTTATCTGAGGTAAAATAATGTGCCGGCAGTCCGGTGATACTCTGCACATCCTGTACATTCCATCTTCCCTGGAACTTCAGATTGTGAATGGTCATAACGGTCTTGATCCCTCTGTAAAAACCATTGTCCTGAAATCTCTCATTCAGATAGACAGGGATTAAACCTGTCTGCCAGTCATGACAGTGGATCACATCCGGCCTAAAATCAATGGTCTGAAGCACTGACAGCGCTGCCTTTGAGAAAAAAGCATACTTCTCAATCTCATATAAGGCATTATCACTATAAGGCTTGAACCCTCCGAAAAATCCTTCATTATCAATAAAATAATATTTGATACCGTCAACCTCTGCTTCCAGAATACCTACATATTCCTGCCTCCAGTTGAAATCCATATAAAAATGTCCCACATAATTTAGACGCTCCTTCATCTCCTGCTTCATGCAGGTATACTTAGGAAGCATCACGCGCACATCAAAATATTCCCTGTCGATGCACTTAGGCAGAGAACCTACTACATCCGCCAATCCTCCGGTCTTGATAAAGGGGACTCCTTCCGATGCTACAAATAAAATCTTTTTCATCTAAAATCCTCCAAACTGATTGATGTTACACTATCTATTATACATCATTTCTATCATTTCGAAAAGAGTTTTCGCAAAAAAAGAGCCACCGCTTCTGCGATGGCCCATTCAGCCTTAAAGTGACGTTCAGCCCGCGCCATTCGCGCACATCTACTGAAACTTTAGTCGTACAGGTTGGGAGCGATCTTCGGATCGTCCATGTTCTCAGCGGTATACCACTGACATCCGGTATCTACATCAGATACTGCTTCACCCTTGGAAGCCTTTACACACAGTTCAACGGTTTTGTAACCAATCTGCAGAGGATCCTGGGTAACGGCACCTGCCAGCTTACCTTCTCTAACAGCCTGCTTGATCTGTGCGCCGGAGTCAAATGCAACACCTACTACATCTTTGCCAAGTCTGCCGATGTTAGCATCACCGTTGATCAGACCTTCGCCGGAGAACTGGTTAGAACCGTAGATACAGATGGTATCCTTCTTGTTTAACAGGTTCTGTGCATCGATTGCAGATAAAGCTGCATCAACAGAAGCGGGAACTACTACTTCGATGATAACGTTAGCACCGTCTTTCTTAGCTGCCCACTTGTCATGACCTTCTACAGATACAGTCTTGCCGTCAGCTTCGATCAGAGCTTTGATTTTGTCAACGAAACCTGAACCACGGTTGGTGATAGACTCAGCCGTTGCATCCTGGTTCATAACACCGATACGAACAGTTTCTTTTGCATTTGCAATAGTATCCTTGATCAGCTTGTAGGTCTCTTCGCCGGCCAGCTCACCTGCTGCATAGTTGTCGGTAGAAGCATTAGCTACGATAGCGCCTTCGGGAGCACCGGGAACACCGGAGTCAAATCCTACGATAGGAATATTAGCTTTCTGTGCTGCCTTGATACTCTCCAGACAGGACTCTGTATCCAGAGCTGCCAGACCGATTGCAGGCGGATTGTTGTTGATAGCATTGTTCAGCATCTGAACCTGCTGTGCATATGCGGACTCATTATCAGGACCCTGGAAATCTACTTCTACACCATACTCTTTAGCTGCTTCATTGGCGCCCTGTAAAACTGCCTGCCAGAACTGATGCTGAAAGCCCTTAGATACCAGATAAATCTTGTTGCTCTGCTGCTTCTGTCCACAGCCTGCCAGCATGGTTGCTGCCATAGCAAGCACTACTACAATACTGAAAATTCTTTTCTTCATGTGATAATCCTCCCTTGGATAAATATGATTTTATGGTAACTGTTCAAGTCCTTATTCCGCGAGGTGTTTTGCGAAGCAAAATCCCGAGACAGCGTGCGCCAACGGCTGCGTGAGCAGAGTTGTGTGCATCAATGTGACTGTGAAGAACAAAGTTCTGAACAGTTACATTTTTATGTATAAGCACTATGCTTTATACTCTTTTAGTTACACTCTTTTCTTCTTGTTACGGTTCCATACATCCATGAATACTGCCAATACCAGAACGATACCGGTAGCGATCTGCTGATAATGTGTCTGCAGTCCGATGAAAGGAAGACCTGTCTTCAGTACTGACATGATGAATACACCAAGCAAAGTACCGGAGATGGTACCATAACCACCACTCATGGAAGTTCCGCCGATGACTACGCCTGCGATGGCATCCAGTTCCATACCGCCGCCTCCTCCGGGAAGGATGGTGGAGTAGATTGCTGCGTAAGCCAGACCTGCCAGACCGGACAAGGTACCGCTGATGATGTAAGCCAGTGTTCTGTATTTTGCTACATTCACACCGGACAGACGGGTTGCTTCATAGTTACTTCCCAGAGATACGATGTAACGTCCGGGTCTTGTCTTATTCAACAGAATGGATGCTGCTACAGCGATGACGATCAACAGGATGAAACCGGTAGGTATGATCATGCCATTCACATTGATCTTGAAAATGTTACGGAACCAACCGTTCTCAGTTCCTGCCTGAGGCCATGTAACGCTCTGTGCCTTGGTAAATACGGAACCAAGACCCTTAGAAAGCATCATAGTACCCAATGTCGCGATGAAAGGAGGCAGCTTCATATAAGAAACCATCAAACCGTTCATAGCACCGAAGATCGCGCCGATCACGATACAGATGATCAGTCCCAGCCATACCGGACAATTGTACTTGGTGATCAGGGAACCGGAGATCAATGCGGAACACATCATTACGGTACCGATGGAAAGGTCAATACCATCTGATGTAATTGCAAAGGTAACACCGATTGCCATCAATCCAATATAATAAGAGGCTTCAAAAATGTTGATCAATGTTGCGGATGACCAGAATGCATTATTGATCAAACCAAATACCAGATAAAGTACTACCAGAGCCAATACTGCAATGAGCTTCTGGGTACCGATCGACTTTACGATCGGATTGTTGGTAAAGGCATTTCCCTTACCTTTCACTTCTTTTTTTGCTTTATTTGCCACGATTCATTCCTCCCTGTTCTACTGACGCAATGTTGCTGCGTGCATGATTTTTTCCTGTGTTGCTTCCTCTATGGGAATCTCACCTGTCTTACGTCCCTCGCACATTACCAGTACTCTGTCACTCATACGAAGCACTTCTGTCATCTCTGAAGAGATCATAATAATGGATTTACCCTGTTTTACCAGATCATTCATCAACTGGTAAATCTCACTCTTAGCTCCTACATCGATACCTCTTGTAGGTTCATCAAAAATCAGGATATCACAGTCTCTGGTAAGCCACTTTGCGATAACCACCTTCTGCTGGTTGCCACCGGAAAGACTCATGGCCGCCGTCTCGATTCCGGGCGTCTTGGTCTTAAGCTTTCCTACATAGTCTGCTGAAACTTCATCGCATTTCTTCTTATCAATAAAGATTCCCTTCGTAAACTTCTCCAGAGTAGCCAGACAAGTATTGTCAGAGATAGACTTATCAAGCACCAGTCCAAAACGCTTTCTATCCTCAGACAAGTAGCCGATGCCCGCCTTTACTGCATCCTGGGGAGAATGAATCTCAACCTTCTTACCATTTACATACACTTCACCGCTGTCAATGGGGTCTGCGCCAAATAATGCTCTTGCTGTTTCCGTTCTTCCGGCACCCATCAGACCTGCCATTCCAAGGATTTCACCCTTATGCAACTGAAAACTTACATTCTTCACCATCTTGCCGGAACACAGATTCTTTACCTCCAGCACTACCGGTGCATCTTTCGCAACATTACTCTGAGCCTTAGGATCTTCAAAAATGGTACGTCCTACCATCATGTTAATGATGTCATCCTTGGTACACTCTTCTGTGATCAGTGTTCCCACATATTCGCCGTCTCGCATGACTGTCACTCTGTCCGTGATCTGCTTGATCTCATCCATACGATGAGATATGTATACGATACCCAGCTGTTTGGAACGCAGATCGCGAATGATCTTGAACAGCTCCTCGATCTCAGTCTCTGTCAGCGCCGCTGTAGGCTCATCGAAAACGATCACCTTTACTTCTCTTGAAATCGCCTTGGCAATTTCACACATCTGCTGGCGTCCTACAGTCAGATTATCCATAATCTCCGCCGGATCGATATTGATGTTCAGTCTCTCAAAAAGCTTTGCCGCTTCCTCATTCATCTTCTTGTCATCGATCAGCTTGCCATTCATGAATTCTCTTCCGATGAAGATATTCTGTGCTACCGTCAGCTGGCCCATCATGTTGATCTCCTGATGAACGATCGCGATCCCTGCATCCTGTGCCTCTCTGGGATTCTGGAATTCTGTCACCTTACCCTCGTAGATGATCTCGCCCTCATCTCTCTTGTAGATACCGGTCAGAACCTTCATCAGGGTAGACTTACCTGCACCATTTTCGCCCATCAGTGCAAGAACCTCACCCTTGCGGATTTCCAGATTCACACCCTTCAGCGCATGTACACCGGGGAATGACTTATGAATCCCTTTCATTGTCAGTATTACATCGCCCACTCTTTTCACCTTCCTTTATCTTTATTACCGTTTCACATCATGATATCATTATAAAATGTGAAACGAATTTTTTAAATGGAATATTTTATCAAAAAAGGTTAAAATCTTACTATTAGTCTTCTGAAAACATAAAAAGCAACTTCTGATTCTCTTCCGTAAACATCTCTTCTCTGGTGATCAGCTTAGCCCCGGAGTCAATATTCACTTCAACTTTTTCACCCTTCAAAGCCCGGCTGGCCGCTTCCACTGCCAAATATCCCATCTTATATGGATTCTGGATCACGATGCCTTCAAAGATCCCTTGCTCCAACAGCCGGATCTCCTCCAAGGAACTATCAAACCCCACCAGCCTGATTTGGCCCTGAAGCCCCCTGTTGACCACAGCCCTTGCAGCACCTACTGCAGAGTACTCATTCAGACCTGCTACCATATCCAGATCCGGATAGCGGTCCAAAATCTGATTCATCAATTCATACGCCTTATCATAATCCGAATCGCAATAAACCACATCAACAATATTAGAAGCATATTCTCCTAACCCTTCCCTGACACCCTGTTCCCTGTCCAGTGCTGTAGAAGAGCCCTTCACATGAGCAACCAAAGCAATCTTGGAATCTTTATCCAAAAGTCCTGCCATGAATTGCCCCTGAATCCGCCCTGCTTCCACATTGTCCGTGGCTACCAGAGGCACATCTCCACGATTTTCCACTTCAGAATCCATCAGTATCAGTGGAATGCCACTTTGCTCTACCGCAGCAGCCGCCTGTATTGTATCACTCAGGCTGGAAGGAACCAGAATGATCGCACTGGGTTTTTGTTCTATGGCCCAATAGATCAATTGATTCTGCTCTTCAAATGCGTTCTCCTGTCTGGCTGCTACAATTTCCACTTCCATACCGTATTCCAGACCGGCCATCTTAACACCTTCCAGAAGCTGCACCCAGAAATCATTCTCCTGATCAATGATCTTTGGAATACAAATAATCCGCCGCGGGGTGGTACTGCGCTTTTTATAATGCACATATAAACTTCCCGGGATCACACACACTAACAAAACAATCAATCCCAGCCATACCAGCTTATGCTTATGTCCCTTATTCATCCGCTTATCTCCTTTGCAGATTTCCCTCATCAATCACACCGACGGTTCCTTATAACGTCCAAGACGCATGGTAACCTTTGTCCCCACTCCTTCTGTACTCTCAATGGACAATCCGTATGCTTCTCCATAGTACAATTTGAGCCTCAGATGTACATTGTAAACACCTACTCCGCTGCCCTTTTCATTTTCCCGTTCTCTGGATCTGTCAAAAATATGATCAAGTCCTTCTTTGCTGATTCCCACACCGTCGTCTATCACTTCCAGAATAATGTCATTCTCCCAAATCCTACCTGTGATCTGTATCAATCCTTTGCCACATTTAGGCTTGATTCCATGATAAATAGCGTTTTCCACAATTGGCTGTATGATCAGGTTTACCACTCTCTCATTCTGAATCAACGGATCCACATCAATCACAAACTCTAATTTGTCCTTATATCGCATTTTCTGGATGGTCAGATAACTCTTGGTATAATCAATTTCCTTTTTGAGTGGAATCATTTCCTCATCATTACTGATACTTTGTCTAAGGAGCCTTGCCAGAGAAGAAGTCATCATAACCGCCTCTTTATTTTTGCCTCCTTCAGCCATCCAGATAATGGAATCCAGAGTATTATAAAGAAAGTGGGGATTGATCTGACTGCGCAGAGCCCGAAGCTCACTTTTACGCTTTTGTCTCTGCTCCTCTATATTTTGCTCCATCAACTGATGGATACGACTTGTCATCACATTAAATGCACTGTGCAGGGCTTCAATCTCCCTATAAGGAATCCGTTCCATGGAGGCTCCTTTAAAATCACTTTTCTCCACTTCCTGCATATGCTCTGCCAGCGTTTTCAGGGGCTTGGTGATGGCCCCCACCAACACGAATGTCAGAAGGAGTCCGAAAAGAAGCAGTACCACTGCAACAATCAGATAAATAGTCTGGGTGTCCTTCCATCCCGGCAACAGCGAATCCAGTGAAACCACACCCACTACACTCCATCCGGTTTCCTCCGACTTAGAGATGGTATAAAGCTTACTACTATCACCCTCTCTTGCAATAAAAGAATCCTGTTCGCACGTTAACACTTCCTCAATCCGCTCTTTGGTGAGATTACGAAACAGCAGCTGTTGCTTGGGATGATATATGATATTGCCCGCCTCATCCACAATAAAAACATAACTGTTAAGTCCCAGACTATTCTGTTCACATAGATCACGTAACAGTTTATAATTCAAATCAATAAAAAATACCCCCAGAGGCTCTTTCTCTGAAACTTCATAGACAGGACTGCACAAGGTCACAACCCATTTATAATTATTGTCGATCACATATTGAACATGGGAAGCTGTCAATATGTATTCCTGGCAATCATAAGTATCCCGATACCAATCCACATGCTCAAGATCCACATAAGGATTCAGCTGATCCTCTCCCCGGTTAATGATATACCTTCCATCACGGGAAATAGCTGCCACATTGGAAATATCTTCTCTTGTTTCAATAACCGTCTGAAACTGGGTCAATATCCTTTCATAGTACTGCCTGGACTGCAGATCATCAGGATCGCTCTGAAAAAATTTCTGTATATCATTTCCTCTAAGCATCATAGATGCCGTATTGCGCATGTAATTGATATAGGAATCAATATCACTGTTTACCTGCTTTACCAGCCGCAAG
The DNA here is from genome assembly GCA_045540075.1 of Acetatifactor sp. Lineage (GTDB taxonomy): Bacteria > Bacillota > Clostridia > Lachnospirales > Lachnospiraceae > Acetatifactor. The sequence goes on from JAZQGM010000063.1 coordinate 10,792, forward strand.
GTATAATCCATGGAATTTTCCACCACCGTCTCCCTGGTATATCCCAGTGAAATCTGATAAAAGATGGTGAGGCTCACCAAAATAAGCACTGAAAAACAAGTGATAAATGCTGCTTTGATCGTTCGAAACGGATGCATTCTCATTTACCGTTCCTTTCTTTTGCGTACTGGGTAGGCGACTTACCGGTGGCCTTCTTAAACGCAATACTGAAATAGTGGGGATCACTGAAACCAACTTTTTCAGCAATCTCATAATTTTTCAGATCACTGACTGCCAGAAGCTCCTTTGCCTTTTCCATACGCACATTCGTCACTACATCAACAAAGGTGGCTCCAAAAGTCTGCTTGAAAATATTGCTGAACCGACTGGTGCTGACGCCCAGATAATTGCAGACCTCCTGCAAGCTTAAATCACTATCTGCATAATGCTGCCCGATATATTCATAAGCCTGATAAGCGCAGGACTTTAGGCCGGAGCCTCCCAGGCGATCCAGGCACTCTGCCGCCTCCTTAAGGAAAGCAGTCAATACCGTAAGTGCCTCTGTCATCAGAGGGGCCTTGCGGATCTCTTCCTCCACATCCTTACCCACTTCTTTCTCAAATCCCAGCGTCATAAGCAACCGATCTGTCTTGACTTTCACAGCCAGAATCACCTCCACTGCCGCCTGACGCTTATATCCACTGGTGTACAAGTACCTGGAAAGTTCTCGGATATCATCGTCTATTTTGTTCAGTGCATGTTCCCGCACATGACGTGTACAATTGTCCGTAATCTTATCGAACTGAGGTCGTAAATCTCTTGCAAACAGCTGATCTTTACTGTCGATCACACAATTCTCTCCTGCAGTATACTGCGTAAGTAATGCATTCTCGGCATCCTCATAGGAGCGATACAGATTTTTTAGTTCCTGTTGCCAGGAACCAAGTGCCACATTGGCAGTAAGACCCATCATTTGATGCACTGTCTCAATGATCTCATTACACACAGCCAGAATGCGTTTCTCTGTCTCCTCTGACTTATGCGCTGCAAACAACAGAAATACCCTGTAATCCTTTCCCTGACAAGCCTCTCCCATCTGATACTTTTTCATAAGCTCCGAAGATACATTATAGACGATAAAAGCCATCAGCGCGCTTTCCTTGCGTCGCTCTTCATTCAGCTCATAATGCCCCATATAAATACACAGACCTACTACGCCTGCCATATACCAGCCATCAGGGAGTACGATTCCCACTGTTTCCCTCTCCCGTCGGCATTCTTCTTCCGTCTTCGTACCGGTAATCGTATGTAACAAAGCCTCCGAATATAGGAGTAACTGGCCTTTACGATATGTGGTATATACCTCCTCCTGTTTTTCCATGTGCTGACGTTCCTGATCCATCTTGGCCTTCAGTTCTGTCAGCACCTCTCCCATTTCATACGAGGTAATCGGTTTTAACAGATATTCCTCCACACCATACTTGATGGCCTTCTTGGCATACTCAAAATCATCGTAACCACTTAAGATGAGCACCTTGACCTGGGGATATTCCTTCCGGATCAAAGCACTCAGCTCCATCCCATCCATAAAGGGCATACAGATATCCGTCATTACAACGTCCACCTGATGACTTTTCAAAAAATCACAAGCTTCCCTGCCATTCTCGCACACGCCGGCAAGCTCGTAGCCCAGCTCCCCCCACTTTACATTTTCACATACCCCTTCTCTGATCAGCGGTTCATCATCCACAAACAATATCCGATACATTTCTTCACCTTGTCTCCTGCAATATCCTTCGTGCTACTCAAGTGCCCATTTCACCCACTTCACGGGCAGAGCCTCGAAAATGCTTCGCATTTCCTCGGTCGCTTCGCTCGCCAAATGACTGAGAAAGCATTCGCTCGAGCAAACTCGGCTACCGCTTTTTCAGTCACTTGGCTCTGCCCTATACGCATATTATATCTCAAAATCGTCGAACTGACTAGCCAAATTTATACTTTAATCGAATTTTATCTGAAATCAAAGCAATAAATTCAGAATTGGTAGGTTTTCCCTTTCCTGTATTGATAGTATATCCAAAAAGTGCATCCAACGTCTCCATCCTGCCCCTGCTCCAGGCCACCTCAATGGCATGGCGGATTGCCCTCTCCACACGACTGGGAGTGGTCTGAAAACGCTTTGCAATGGTAGGATATAAAATTTTAGTTATGGAACTGATCATAGCCGGATCTTCCACCGACATAATGATGGCTTCCCGCAGATACTGATACCCTTTAATATGTGCCGGGACTCCAATCTCGTGTATCATATCCGTTACGTCCTGCTCCAGATCGTGAACAGGCTTCACGGATCTTTGTTCCTCTTTCTTTGCTGCAAAAGCGGTGTTTTTTCCTGTGGAGGGTACCGTGATCATAATCTGAAACTCCTTGTCTGCATGCATCAGATCACCCAGTATTTTAAAAACTTTATCATTATCCTTGGTAGATGTAATATTCAGCTGTTCCATGATAATTTCCTCCATTTTCCTGACAAAATCTCATAAAATTTGTTCCTTCCCATTATACGGTGCAAATGCGCCCTGATTCAACACTAACTCACCGCAATATCCACCAACACCCGCCTCTTTTCCCTATGGTTACAAATTTTTAGCCACCTTTTGACCAAAATTGCCAAAAAGTAACAGACCAAGGCGACACTGTTGTTGCATTCTTTCAACATTTAGGTTATACTGAGGATATATGAAAGAAATGTGATAAAAATGTGATAGGAAGGATACGTAACTGATGATCAAGCAGGAAATAACAGAATTAAAGAAGCTTTTGACGCAAAATAATTGCTCGCTTACGCGAATCTGCGCTTGTTATGTGGATGGTGAGAAGAATAAAAAGGCTGAATTTCGCCAGGCTTTTCTGGCACTTCCGGAGGAAGAGATGTTTAAGTATTTTGAAATCTTACGGAAGTGTTATTCCGGGACTCTTGGAAAAAATATGCTGAATCTGGAATTTCCCCTTATGGCGGAAGAACAGGGAGGACCTCATGATTTGCTTCTGAGACTGCGGGATAGCAAACTGAAAGATGATATCCTTCTGGATACTTTTTATGATAAGGTGATCGAGACTTATGAATATGTGGGGAATTATCTGATCCTGGTGGTACACGACATTTATGATGTACCGGGGAAAACCAGTGATGGAATCGAGATGGAGGATGCTTCGGATGAGATTTATGAGTACATACTGGCTTGTATCTGTCCGGTGAATCTGTCCAAGCCGGGACTGAGCTACGATGCAGGCGAGAACGCATTTCATAACCGCATTAGAGACTGGGTTGTGGATCTTCCGGACACTGCCTTTCTTTTCCCTGCATTTAATGACCGCAGCAGTGATTTGCACAGTATGCTTTATTATACTAAGAATGCCGAAGAATTGAAGGAAGGATTTGTGGAGCAGATGTTTGGATGCCCGCTTCCTTTGACTGCCGGAAGCCAGAAGGAAACTTTCCAGACGCTGGTGGAGAAGACCTTGGGTGAGACCTGTGATGTAGAGAGGGTAAAGGCCATTCATGAGAAATTGACTGAAATGGTGGAGGAACGCAAAGAAGAGCCTGAGCCCCTGGTACTTGATAAAAATGAGGTCAAGACACTTTTTGCCAACAGTGGCGTGGCAAATGAGAAACTGGACGCCTTCGATAAGCATTTTGATGAGACTGCCGGTGAGAAAGCTACATTGCTGGTAGATAACGTCATTAACACCAGAACCTTTGAAGTAAAAACACCGGACGTGGTAGTGAAAGTCAAACCGGAGCGCACAGATCTGGTAGAGACCCAGATCATCAATGGCCGCAAATGCCTGGTCATTGCCCTGGACGGCAGTGTGGAAGTAAACGGAATTGTGGTGAGACAGAGCAACGTGGTGGATGATGTTGACGAGTAATGTCACATCATCCACATAAGCCTGATCCTTCGGAGGATGAACAAACGTGAAAGACAAAAGCGAAAAACAGGAATATATCACTTTATTAAATGTACTTTCCGCCTTTGCGGTGGTAGTCCTGCATACTAACAACTGTTTCTGGACCTTCAGCACAGAACGCTATTGGTTGACAGCAAATATCATAGAATCTGTCATGTATTTTGCTGTGCCGGTGTTTTTTATGATCACCGGAGCTACCCTGATTGATTATAGGGAAAGATATTCCACAAAAGAATATTTTAAAAAGCGATTCTGGAAAACAGTGTTTCCTTTTCTGGTCTGGAGCATCTTAAGTCCTATACTCAACACGCTCCGCCTAGGTGGTTCCCTTTCAGACCTTACATTTATAGGTTTTATAAACGGAACTGTTAATACCACCTTTAGTGTATATTGGTTTTTTGTACCTTTGTTTTGTATTTATGCAGCAATTCCTCTATTTGCCGCAGTATCCATAGAGAGGCGTAAGACCATATTCAGTTACCTGGCAGTTATCTGTTTTCTTGTAAACTGCCTGATTCCTTTTATATTCCAGCTGCTGCCTTGGGACATTACCCTAAACAGTGCCTGGGATATCAGTGTGGGCAGAGAATATTTATTATATGTGCTGGCCGGGTATCTGCTGCACAATTATGAGATCAAAAAACCTGCCAGATACGCCATTTATGCACTGGCTCTGGCAGGTCTTATGCTCCATATGTGTGGAACCTACTTTACTTCCATGGAAGCCGGATATATCGTCCAACAGTATAAAGGATACTGCAATGTGCCGGCCACACTTTATTCTGTGGGAATATTTCTGCTGGTTCAGCAACTCAGTCCCATGCTCATGAAGCGAAAGCTCTTAAAGCGGCTGGTCACTTTCCTTCATTCCTATACCTTTGGTATTTATCTGCTCCACTGGCACCTGGTTCTGTTTATTGCAAATGGTCTTAAACTAAATGGGTATTCCATTATTTATCGTTTAGGATTTCCATTTGTATTGATCGCACTTTGTGTAGGGATTGTGTACCTGCTTCGTAAAATACCGGTGATACGGCGGATTGTTCCATAATTTAACAGGTATGGTGAGGATTTACACTTTCGTATCTGCTTTTTTACAAACACCCTCCGCCGCAACACATTCCTCCACCACAGCAGAAGTTGCATATCATATTGGCAATACAGATTTTCATGCAAATATCACTGCTTCCAAAGCTGGGATATCCGTAAGAAGCCTGTCTCTGCTCATACCAGCTGCCACCGCTTTCAAAACGACGCACAAGACTCTGATAATCTATATTCCCGGGTTCTAAGGCACTGGCGCGTTTGGCATGTTCCAGTGCTGCCACATTATTACCCATTCCCGAATGCGCGATAGCGCTGTAGTAATACCACCTGGCACTGCGCTCTTGCTGCCCCATGCCATCCAGCGCGTTGCGGGCTTCCTTGTAGTAACCATTGCGGATATAGTTGCCGGCTGCACGAAGGCGGGGTTCTTCCTCATATCCGGTACTATTGCCACTTTGGCCAAAGCCTCCAAAGCCACCGAAACCGCCAAAGGGTCCATAACCAAAACCGCCATAACCACCTTGGCTGTAACCACCCTGACCGCCTTGGCTACTCTGACCCTGACCGCCCCATCCTTGTCCATATTCGCTACTATAACCACCATAACCCCGTGAGCTACCCGGGCCATACCCATAGCCCGATGAACCATACCCTTCTGTCCGTTCCTTCATCACCTGTTGATAAGCAGCCTGGATCTCCTTGAATTTCTCTTCTGCCTGATCCTTGTTGGGATTATTGATATTGGCATCGGGATGGTACTTGCGACTTAATGCCTTGTATGCTTTTTTAATCTCTTCTTCCGAAGCGTCCCGTGACACACCCAGAACGCGATATGGATCATTCATGGTCTTTTTCCTTTACTTTAATTCTTTTCTCTCTCACTGCCTCATACCGGCACCACACGCCGGAATATAACACATTTCGCAAAATCTCCACATTTTCCAAAATAGGCAATTGTTCAAATTCTTTACAACACTCTGACATCATCATGGTCAGAATCGTTCTGCACTCTTCCTCAAAATCCGGATTATGGTAGATTTTCTTTAAAGGGTTATAAGTCCCTTTGCGGATGTCCTCTTCCACATCCTCGTAAGCATCCATCAAATAAATGAATTTCCCCAGATAAAAGGCAAATCTGGCCAGATTCTCCGTCCACTCATCTTCCTTACACACCACAATCTGCACCATAATCTGCCCAAACAGCCCGGCCATGGTATCAATATCAGCCTTACCGGACTTCTCAGCCTCTGTCATATCATGCATCAAAAGATCAATCTTACGATATTTGTCCTGATAAATCTCTCTGGCCTTCTTGGTCTTGCCTTCCAGTGCTTTGCCATACAATAGCTTGTAAAGCTTCTTCTCATCTTCCCAATCATCCTGACATTTATAATAAGCAAACAATACATTCATGTCAGCCATATAATCTGTAAACACATTACTTCTGGTAACATGCTCCTCAAAAGGATGGGCAATACACTTACAGCTGCTTTTTGTGGTCTCCGGTTCATACAATCCGGACAAAAGCATCAGCAGAAAGGTCATATCATAACTTAACGAAATCTGGCCTGTGGCACCGTATTTCTCCTTCAGCTTCCGGCACAATCCGCAATAGTAGGAGTGATACACATCAAATTCCTTAAATTTCATCTCCGCCTTATTGACGATCACATATCCAAACATAGCACCTCCGTCAGCTCTTCTTGATAAACTTCGTTCCACACTTCTGACAACGGATCTCGATCTTACCCCTTCCTCTGGGCACCCTGATCTTCTGCTTACAGCCGGGACATTTGTAAATGTGATGTGTCTTACTTTGCTTCAAATTCCTCTTCTGACCATTCAGCCAATTACGAAACTTCTTCTCCTTCTGAAGAAACCATTGATTCTCCGCAGACCTCTGATATATTTTTCGGGAAAACATCCTATAATATGCATAGACCAAAAGTCCAATAGCAATCATATAAAAAATCCCTAACCCAAACATAGACAACACCATACACACCAGTGCCGTGATCATCACCACCTGATTAAAACGGTCATTCCCATACCTTCCCTGCATAAATCGATTAAATCTATCTCTCATATCCTGCCTCTTTTCCGCAACCATACTTGCGTTTCTCTACTCATATACTACTATTATTGAGGCATATTTACAATATCTTCTTTCTAAACATTTCTAAAAAAATTATTAATCAGTTCATCCATATATCGGCTCTGAGGGAGCGCCCCGCTAATAAACAAGTCTTTCAAACTTGTTCGCAAAAAAAATCTGCGAAGCAGCGGAAAAGCCCCGTAGGGGCGATTTTGCGAATGGGGCGCGGCTGAACGTCACTAGAACGTCATTCCATCCCCGCAATTATTCCACCGACAACACAAATGCCCCAAACACTTCCCGACTCCAATCCTGTAACTCTCCCCAATCAAGCGCCACACCCCCATAATTGAGAATCCCATGCAACCTCGCCTGTTCCTCAGTATATTCTTCCAACAAATATACCCTTTCTAACCTCACCGGACCTGCAGTATAATGGCAAACCATAGGAAAAACACCCGTATCCTCCGCTGTGATCGTCACCCCTTCTTCTGTCACCTTGAAATGAATCCAAGCCATAGCCTCCAGCATGCATAATGGTTTCTTCTGGGTAGACACATAATTACCCAGTGAATAATAACACAGTGCCCTGTTACCATTTTCCGCCTCAATCCACTCCACAGGCTGAACCACATGGGGATGAGTGCCGATGATCACATCTGCTCCTGCTTCCGTCATCTGCAAAGCAAACTGCTGTTGATAGACCGAAGGCTTAGTAGTATACTCCGTGCCCCAATGAGGACAGACAATGACCACATCTGCCATTTCTTTAGCCTCTGCAATGTCTTCAAGCACCTGAGGATGCAATTTCGTAAAATTAATCTTCCCCGTAACCTCATCATAATCACACAACATGTCCAAATACCCTTTAATGGAAGCCGGCATGGTCTCTAAGTTAGGCCCATATGTATAATTTAAGATTGCAAAATCAATTCCCTCTATGGTCAAAATCTGAATGGGCGATTCGCCCTCTTCATGAATCCCCGCCATCGTTATTTCCGGGTACTGCTTCCAATATTCCACACAGTGCAAAAGCCCCTCTATCTTCTTATCTGCAGCATGATTAGAGGCATGTAACACCACATTAAAACCTGCTTTTACAATGGCATCCCCCACTTCTGTGGGAGAATTAAAGGCAGGAAAACCTGAGAAACCAAGAGCATTTCCTCCAAATATAGTCTCCTGATTGATTATCTTAATCTCCGCTTCATTCAGAAATTCTGTAATTCCTTCAAAGAGGAAATCATAGTTATAACTGCCGTCAGCTTGTTTACCGGTGCGAACAATACCCATGTGCAGCAAATTATCTCCAACCATCATCAATTGGATATTGGTTTCTTTCGGTTCATCTATTATTTCCACAGATGCTTCTTCCACAGTTTCCGCTACAGTTTCTTCACTGCTCTGCTCCACATCGACAGGTACAGTACTCTTAAATCCGACAACAGTAGATGTATCTTCCATTTCCTGATAAACAGGCACTTGCATCTTCCCACAGCCTACAAACACCAAAGTCATCCACAATAATGTCAGATAAACTTTTCTCTTCATCCTACGCATCACTCCTGCAAACCTTCCTACAGATACTTCACCACATCCGAAAGCTTCCTTTTAGGCACCACATAATCTCTCTTCTCGTCCAAGTAATACTTAATGGCATCTGTATCATGTGAATCCTCCACATCCGCAATCCGACTTGTATGTGTAGGATATCCAAAGGCAATCACCGTATGCAGCTTCTGATTCTTTGTCAACCCAAATATCTGAGAGAGCACCGGCTTATTACACGCACCGATAATACAACTCCCTACACCATGATTCCACGCAGCCAACGTCATATTCGCAATGGCCAGCCCGGCATCCGTATCACAATCCCTATTAATATCCAGATTCTGCACCACCCCTATAAAAAGTACCGGCTGTTCCTCCACCTTTGGCTGTCCTTCTTCCTGAGGCAGATACCCTGCCCACCTGGTATGCCCAAACACCTCTGCCACCTTCTCCTTATCCCTAACTACCACATAACTCAAAGGCTGCTTATTTGCAGCGCTGGAAGCAAGTCTTGCTGCCACCAGAATCTCCTCAACAATGTTCGGTGGAACCTCCCGTTGCTCAAATCTCCTATAAGTCCTTCTGCCCTCCAATAATTTCATTAAGTCCATTCTTCAAATCCTCCACTCTGTGTTAATGAAACGCCGCCTGACAGTTGCCACCTTCGGTAGGCAGCAGCTGACAGACGGCGCTTCCGGCTTATATAATCGAGTAGGAGGCGGTGTCTAGCCGCCGTCCTCTCACACCACCGTGCGTACCGTTCGGTACACGGCGGTTTCAATAGTTGACGTGCATAGACTGATATGCTGTGGAGAGATCATAAAATCCCCAGTTTATCAGTCTT
>JAZQGM010000064.1:0-19235 GCA_045540075.1 Acetatifactor sp.
CATTACCTTTGATGCTCATGATCCCAGAGTACAGAATGCCATTCCTCTTCACGGCTTTGAGACCGTTCAGCCTGCTTATCAGTTTATCAAGGGTCTGCTGCGCAATGTAAAGGGTCTGCAGATTGATTCTGACCACATGATGGTGATCAGCCCTGATGAAGGCGGAATGAGCCGTGCTATCTATATTGCCAACGTACTTGGCCTGGACATGGGTATGTTCTATAAGCGCCGTGATTACACAAGAGTGGTAAACGGGCGTAACCCCATTATTGCTCATGAGTTCCTGGGTTCAAGCGTAGAAGGCAAGGATATGATCATTATCGATGACATGATTTCCTCCGGTGAAAGTGTTCTGGAAGTAGCTGCTGCACTGAAAGAGCGTAAGGCTAACAGAATCTTCGTATTCTCTACCTTTGGACTGTTCACCAACGGACTGGACAAGTTTGACAAAGCATACGAGGACGGTTTCATCGATAAGGTTCTGACCACCAACCTGATCTACCAGACACCTGATCTTCTTAAGAGAGAATGGTATATTAACTGTGACATGAGTAAGTATATTGCCTATATCATCGATACGCTGAATCACGATTCCTCTATCAGCGACCTGCTGAATCCCAATGAGAGAATCCAGAATATCGTGGCTCGTTATAAGAACGGAGAATTATAATCCAAGATAAAAGAAGCTGTGTTAGTATGAAAACCTTACTTTCACAGCTTCTTATAACATCCCCTAGTGACATTCAGCTCGAGCCCATTCCGGCAAAAAACTCCTTAATTCCCTTTATGCATTCTTTCTGTTCTTTTGTCAGATAAGTCCTTTCCGGTGTCTTGAGATACACATACCTGTTCATGTTGCATCCTTTCACAGGGCGCATCACCACTTCTTCTCCTGCAAAGGATTTCCAGGACAACGACGGCACAAAAGCAATTCCCATATGCTCCTTAAGAAGTTCTCTCATGAGATTGGGATTGTCCACCCACATGGTCACTCTCGGTGTAAAATGCATCCTCTTCATTTCACGGGCAATGCATCTGGTATGTGCCCAGTTATTATTCAAGCTGATGAATTCTTCCTTCTCCAAATCCTTTAAGGATATTTCCTCCAGAGAGAGTAATCTGTGATTTGCAGGCACAGCAAGCATTACAGACTCTTCTAATAATACAGATACTGTTTCATGTGTCACCTCTGTTTCAGGCAATTCTGCCAATATTTGTATATCCTTATCTTTACTTTCTCCTATTACATTCCACTGATGGATCTGATATTGTATACCGGGATTCCTCCTCCGCAAATATTGTAACAAGCCGATCAGTAGCGTAGATGCACACCCAAGATATATAGATACCTGGGGGTGAGACTTTCCGTGCATTTCTTCCAAACGCACTTTGGTATTATCATACAACTCTTCCATTTGCTGTACGGTATGCATCCATATCTTACCAAATTCATTTAACCTTATATGCTTGCCTTCTCTTTCAAAAAGGGAATAACCCAAATCTTCTTCCAGACGCTTTATGGTCTGGCTTAAAGACGGCTGCGAAGTATGTAAAAGCTCAGCAGCCCTGGAAAAATTCTCTTCCCTGGCAGCCACTAAAAACGTGTGTAATTGATTCCATTCCATCAAGATTGCCTCTCATAACTTTCAAATTATATAGATAGTATCATATTTATATTGGAAATGCAATAAAAAGCTTGATATAATGAAAAAATAAAAGTCACACCCAAACATTTTTAGGAGGAAAAACAATGAATCAATCGGTAGCTACAAAAGAAAACAATAAAGGACTGCTTTTTGCATTGATCACAGCAGTGGTATTTACAACACTGGAACCTGTCAGCAAACTGATCGCAGGGGACGTTAATCCCTACACTATCACCCTGTGGCGCTTTCTGATCGGCTCAGTGATGCTGTTACCTTTCGCCTTCAGAAAGATCAAGAAAGAAAATCTTAAAATTGAATTAAAGGATATTGGAATACTGACCCTTTTAGGAACTTTCTGCATCTGTTTCAGCATGGTCATGCTGCAGGTAGCAGTCCAGAAGGCTGATGCACCTTCCCTGATCGCCATCATCTTCTCTGCCAACTCCGTATCCACCATCATCTTTGCCATCTTAATTCTAAAGGAAAAAATGACAAAACAGAAACTGATCGCCATCATTCTCTGCACCATCGGTGTCATCGTTTGCGCAGACTTCAGTTCCGGAAGTAATCTGGCTTCAGTAGCACTTGCAGTGGTGGCTGCCCTTAGTTTCAGCCTTTATACCGTACTGAGCAAGAAATTCATGAAAAAGCTCAGTGGTGTCATCCAGACCAGCTTCTCTTTCCTTACAGGAAGTATCGTTCTTCTGGTGGTACTGCTTGTAATGAAAGTGGATATGATACCTGACATGACCGTGAAGAATGTATCCGTATTAATCTACTTAGGCGTGGTAGTGACCGGTATAGGTTATTGGGCTTACTTCAAGGCTATGGAGAAAGGCGGCGCTATGACAGCCTCCTTTGCATTCTTTATCAAGCCTATCCTGACACCCTTTGCCACTTTCCTGATCAATGGTATCGTGCCTGGATTCAAAGTATTCGCAGCACTGGCCTTTATCGTGAGCGGTTCCTTTATCTCTACATATAAGAAAAAATAGCAAAAATCAGTGTCTAATAAGAGCCAACGGTCAACGATAATGATTGACAGTTGGCTCCTTTTATTGTATAGTGATACAGTACTTAGGTGAGTTCGAGACCTTCCTCACCCACCTGCATGAAGCAGGGAAAAAACAAAACTAAAGGAGATATTTATTATGAACAACAAGAAAATCATGTTCCTGACACATGCAGCGATGATCGCTGCTCTTTATGTGGTACTCACTATGATAGCGAATGCCATGGGTCTTGCAAACCACGCTATTCAGATCCGTTTTTCCGAAGCACTGACCATTTTACCTTATTTTACACCGGCAGCTGTTCCCGGCTTATTTATAGGCTGTCTTTTAAGCAATTTATTGACCGGCTGTGCGATCCCGGATATTATCTTCGGAAGTATGGCCACGCTGCTTGGTGCGCTAGGTACCCTATATCTGCGCAAACGCAAATGGCTGGCACCACTTCCGCCCATTGCAGCCAATACCTTAATCATACCTTTTATTCTTGCATATGTATATCAATTTGAAGGTTCCCTACCCTACTTTATGATAACAGTGGGCATAGGGGAGATCATTTCCTGCGGAATCCTGGGTATATTGCTTTTGAATATTCTGCAAAAATATGCTCGACGCATTTTTCCCATGGATATGAATTAATTCTTAGTTTCTAGCGCACTGCCGTACTCCCATAGTGTAGCAGTGCGTTTAAAATCATTCATATACGTAAGTCATAAAACTGTTTCCGTTTTCCTCAAACCATTTGGCAGAATCTTTCTTACCCATCTTGCCCAGTTGTCCGGTAGAAGGATTCATAATGACTACATTCGATTCGTTAAAGCCTGTGATCAGTACTGCATCCCCACTTCCCACCATGGCCAGTACCGGAATGTCCTGATTCACGTAATAAAGTACTGCATCCATTGGCACTCCTGTCAGCTCCAACACTCTGGCACCAATGAGCCCTTCAGACAGTATCTCCTTCACTGACTTCCCTTCATCCAATAGCATCTGAGTATTCCTGGTGATACCCTCTTTCTGCAGGATTGTATCAAGACACACTGCCAGACTATCTCTGCTCTCGTCAACCCTTGCTTCTTTAATGGCCATAATCTGATTCCTGGTAACCAGATTGCCTCTTTCCCAGATCTTCTCTCCGGTGTCAAGGGTCACTACACCATATTTGTCGTAAGCAAGCATGATCGCACCCGCAGGTTCTGTATAAATTCCCGCCACCCCATACATATCATAGGCATAATATCTATCCACTGCATCGGTCACTGTCAGAACCAGCTCTCTTCCGCCCTCGAACACCACTTCTTTCGGGCTTCTGACCTGCAACTTCTTTGCATCAATGGAGTGTCTGGTCTGAATCTGTGCATACTTTTCATAGACTTGTGTACCCACTACTATCAGTTTATTTTTGGCTGCTGCAGGCTCCTCATTGATCATAATATAATCTTGGGTTGTACTCTCAAAGCTGCCATTTTCCATTCTAAGCATTCTATCTAATGTAATCTGCCCCTGTGTAATGGTACAATCTATGACATACATATTGTCCTGACCGGTCTCTTTGAGAAGTTCCCCCTCCGAATTGCGGATACCTATCTTGTACATAGGAAAAAAAGTATTGTCTGCCAAATCTTCCGTAATATCTTCCAGCCTTGCCAGCCCATATATGATGTCGGTACCCATAAAGCCCAGCAGTTTAATGGCAGTACCTTCTTCTGCCAAAATCTTACAGCTCAGGCCACTGCTTAAATTACGCACCTCAAGTCCGGTACCATGGTAAATATCTGATCCTTCCTGCCAAACCAATACCTTGTGATCTTCTGAAGTCATCATACTGTTGTCCCGGGTTATGGTCACCATCTCCTGAGCGCTTCTTTCTGATGTATCTATGCAAAACACTGTCTGATCAAAGTACAGATATAATTCATCTTCTCTGTTTAAAAAGAACAATTGCTCCAGCTCCTGTTTCAACACCTGAAAACTCTTATCTGTGGGAATATACACAAGCTCTTCTATGGTGTTTAGGGTATTATCATAATGGTAAACTGCAATTCCCACTTCACCCTCATGACGTCCCCTATTCATGTAACCATATACTGAAAAAAGCACGTTGCCGCCTTCATCCACGTCTAATATTTTCATGGCATGCTGATCGTAGAGGCTTCTGACATCTCCATTCTTTTCATCATAAAAGCTAAACAATATGGTCATCTTCCCAGTAGTGACATTATAACTACAAAGTCTCCCAGCCACCTGGAAGAGAATTATATTACCATCCACACTTTCCACCAGAGACAGATTCTCATCCACAATACCAAGAAGAATCTTATCGTTACTATAAATGTCACCTTTCACGTCAGGAATCTGGGTCATGGTTCTTTCAAAGTCTAACAGGTACAGTCGCTCGGCATTAGTCAGAAAACGAACGCGATAAGCTTCCTCTACCCGATAATAAGTCTTGGTCTTTTCCTCTTCTGTAGATACATAATAATGCAACACAAAACTGGCCGTCTGTGATCCCAGTTCTGTCATCTGAATCACCGGCTCTGTCTCTTCTGTAACGTTCAGATCCCCCCATGTGATCTGGTGGAAACTGCTGTGAATATTCACCTTATGAAATGTGGTATTATCTCCGGTAGCATTTGACTCCAGATATTTGGCAATCCCTTGCTCTCTGGCAGCTTCTCTGTCATAAAGTATATTATGAAAATACTTTACAAAGGAAAGCTTCTCCTGTGCATAAGTATTCTCACTCCAGATAATTCTGGTATAATACCGGATGGCGCCTTCTTCCTCTGTGTCCAGGAGAATGACCAGCATATATTCTGTATCTTTTTGAATCAGGTCCTTCAAAGCCACAGTACACTTTATATTTCCCTCTTTATCAGCTAAGGAAATATCCTTCACCGATGAGTTCTCTACAAGACGATCACCACTTATGCTGCGTACCTCAATCATAATCTCCTGAATCGTAAGTCCATAGGAAGTCACCTGAAAGGAAACTTCTCTCTTCTCACCCAGCTCCGTCACAGTCTCTCTCTGATATGCAGTGTCCATGACGCCTCGGTATCCATGAAGTTGATTATGGGCAATGCCTCCCGTTTCCATGGTCACAATAGGCAGCGTGGCCGAAGCCATCTCCATAGTCAGATTCTCATTCCCCTGATTCATGACTTTACTGATAACCACCAGTGAGATCAGAAAAACCAGAACAAATACCGAAAACTTAATGATTGTCTTCTTCATCTATCTCCTCCAAAAGCCTTAAAAGGGTGGGCGCGATACCCAGATATTCCATAAGCCCATTAACATCCGTTTTGGTTTGATCTCCATGCTTCCTGGGGCGCATTCCCTTCCTCTTCACCGCCCGGATCAGCAAATTCTTGGGGGTATGCTCCATATCGATAAACTCCAGAATCTGTGTATCATAGCCCTGCACAGTTAACAGATTAGCTCTGACCGCATCTGTAATCAGCGCTGACATTCGCTCTTTGATCAAACCATACTGAAGGATGGGCTTAAGTTCTTCACAGTGAATCTGCCTGTTTACCTCATGCTGGCAACAGGGCACGGCCATAATGACTTTGGCGCCCCATTTTATAGCTTTCTCCAGAGCATAGTCTGTGGCAGTATCGCAGGCATGCAAGGTCACCACCATATCTACCTGATCAGCTCCAGCGTAAGTACTGATATCTCCTTTTTCAAAATGCAGCTTATCATAGCCGCATTTCGCGGCAAGCTCATTGCAATGATCAATGACGTCTGCCTTCAAATCAAGCCCAGTCACCTGAATATCTCTGCCATTTAGCACATGAAGATAATAATACATGGCAAAAGTCAGATAGGATTTTCCGCAGCCAAAGTCAATGATACGGATGGTCCTGTCTGCTGGTAATTCTGTAAGCACATCCTCTATAAACTCCAGATACCTGTTGATCTGCCGAAATTTATCATACTTGGCTTTGGTCACCTTCCCATCCGGCGACTGCACACCCAGCCCTACCAGGAAATCTACGGGTTGCCCTTCCTGCAAAATATACTGTTTTGCCTTATTATGGGCAAGCACGCCAGCCTTTGCATCACATCCACCGCGAGCACGGTTTCTTGTCTTAATGGTCATCTTCCCCTTCTTACTTACAAGTACAGTTGCCTCCTGATCCAAGGAAACCAACTGGGCCTGACCAAAACAAGGCAGTTCCTGTCCTGTAGGACGTGCTGCCACCAGCATACCACAGATCCTTTCTGTCACTGCCTCTCTATCATAATTATGATGAAACACCTGTGTGCCTCGGTACAATGTTTCCTGAAATACCAGCCCATCCTTCAAAAGCACCGGACGTACCTTCACCTTCGATGTAGCTTCCTTATCCTTGGAATCACTGAGCACGATCTGCACAAGCCTCTCATTTAACATATTTGCAAGCAATTCTTTCAATTCATCCATAAGTCTATCTCTCCATTAGATATTCATTATATTCTGTTTTAGTCATTTTTACAACCCCTAGAGGAATTTTTACTCTTAAAAAGTAATAGTTTAGCCTGCAAGTGACGTTCAGCCGCACCCCATTCGCAAAGCCGCCCTAGTGACGTTCAGCCGCGCCCATTCGAGCACAGCTATGCTGTGTTAGTCGCAACCTACGGTGCTTTCCGTCGCTTCGCGACTACCTTTGCTCATAAACGGGCGCTCCCTCAGAGACGAAAAACGGATGAAAATTCGTGCAAGCACGATTTTCATCCGTTTATCGTCTCTGGCTGAACTGCTACAAATATATCCGGTCTGTGGCATTGATATTTCGCACCACAACCGGATATATGTCAAAAACCTAAAATGCTTCCTCTTCGTCCACCTTGTCTTCTCTTGTAAACTTCATTGTATAGAAGTACCTGTATCAGATCCTGCAGCCACTCCCATTTCTCAGGAGGTGTGGGATTCTCTACTGCGGATTCTTGTTCCTCACGTTTCAGAACATTGACAATATTTCTTGCAAGTCGTTCAAGAGTGAAACGATCCGGATACTCATCATAAATCATGCTGCCTTCGTAATCTATTCTGTCCAGTAGCTGGGCAACTCTGCGTTGGTATCTTCTAACCTCCAGAGGATAGAGTTGCTGAAGATATTCTAAATCCCGGATTACAGTATCCTCTCTTCTGGTACCATAAGGCCCGGGATATGTCATGTAATAAGGTAGGATTCTACGGTCAAAGTCCATATGCACCAATCCTTTTTCTCTTAGAATATGCAGATGCATCGTTCTTTGTTCCTGTTTCAGCTTTATTTCAGATAACTGTTCAGAACTCCGTTCTTCACAGTCATAATGATGCACACAACGGCTGCTTGCGTAGCCATTGGCGCACGCTGTCTCGGGATTCTGCTTCGCAAAACGCCTGGCGGAATAAGGTTCTGAATAGTTACTATTTCAGAACATTGATCCTGGCAAGTGCTCTCTTAAGAGAGGCTTCCGCTCTCACTATGTCTATCTCTGAAGTGTGACTATGCAGTCTCTCTTCTGCTCTTTGCCTGGAAGCCTCTGCACGATTCAGATCGATTTCCTCCGGCCATTCAATGATCTCCGCCAATACAGTAATCTGCTTTGGAAGAATCTCTGCAAAACCGGCGTGGAGGGCAGCAGTCTTCTCCCCATCCGCCTCATGAATGGTCAGAATACCCGGACTAATAATCACGGTCAAGGGAATATGACCGGGCAGGACACCGATTTCACCTTCGGTAGTCGTAAATTCTACCATTTCCACTTCATCCTCATAGAAAACCCGGTCAGGGGCTATGATACGCAGGGTAAATTTTCTGTCTTCTGCCATGTGGTTCCTTTCTAGACTTGTTTCGTCCGGGCTACTACGTCTTCAATGCTTCCCGCATTCAGGAAGTAGCTCTCAGGGATATCGTCATGCTTTCCTTCCAGAATCTCGCTAAAGCCACGGATGGTCTCATTGATGGATACGTATTTTCCTTCCAGACCAGTAAACTGGCCGGCCACGAAGAACGGCTGAGACAGGAATCTCTGTACCTTACGCGCCCTGGAAACCACCAGTCTGTCTTCCTCGGACAGTTCGTCCATACCAAGGATAGCGATGATGTCCTGCAGTTCCTTGTAACGCTGCAAAATCTCCTGTACTCCACGTGCCGTCTTGTAATGCTCCTCACCCACGATTCTGGGATCTAAGATACGGGAAGTAGACTCCAGGGGATCTACTGCCGGATAGATACCCAGCTCTACGATAGAACGGGACAATACGGTGGTTGCATCCAGATGGGCAAAGGTGGTAGCCGGTGCCGGGTCTGTCAAGTCATCCGCAGGCACATATACTGCCTGTACGGAAGTAATGGAACCGTTTCTGGTGGAGGTGATACGCTCCTGCAAAGCACCCATCTCGGTCTGCAAGGTGGGCTGATATCCTACTGCGGAAGGCATACGTCCAAGCAATGCGGACACTTCACTTCCGGCCTGTGTGAAACGGAAAATATTATCGATGAAAAGCAGTACGTCTTTACCCCCCTTATCACGGAAGTACTCTGCCATGGTAAGGCCGGTAAGCCCTACTCTCATTCTGGCTCCGGGGGGCTCATTCATCTGTCCGAAGACCATGGTGGTCTTATCGATAACGCCGAATTCCTGCATTTCATGATACAGGTCATTCCCCTCACGGGTACGCTCTCCTACACCGGTAAATACAGAATATCCGCCGTGCTCTGTGGCAATGTTACGGATCAGCTCCTGGATGAGAACAGTCTTACCCACACCTGCACCGCCGAACAGACCAATCTTACCACCTTTTTGATAAGGGCAAAGAAGGTCTACTACCTTGATACCAGTCTCCAGAAGCTCTGTCTCTGTGGACTGTTCTTCAAACTGTGGTGCCGGTCTGTGAATGGGCTCATAGCTCACGCCCTCCGGTGCCGGCTTATTGTCAATGGGCTTACCCAATACATTAAAGATACGTCCCAATGTATTCTCACCAACGGGAACGGATATGGGTGCTCCGGTAGCGATCGCATCCATTCCTCTGATCATACCATCTGTAGGTCCCATGGCAATACATCTGACCGTATCGTCTCCCAGATGCTGGGATACTTCCACTGTCAGATCACCTCCTTTGGTGGGGATCACAATGGCCTCGTTGATCTGGGGCAGCTTCCCTTCGTCAAAACGGATATCCAGTACCGCACCGATGATCTGGGTAATCTTTCCTTTATTTGTTCCTGCCATTTTAAGTTTCCTTTCTGATTGCTAGGAGATTGCCTCTGCTCCTGCAATAATCTCTGTCAATTCCTGTGTGATAGAGCCTTGTCTTGCTCTATTATATTTCAGCGTCAGATCACTGATCATTTCCTCCGCATTACTGGTGGCATTATCCATGGCCTGCATTCTGGCTCCGTTTTCACTGGCAATAGCTTCCTTTAACCCACCATAGATCAGACTGGAAATATACTTGGGGATAATCATATTCAGTGCCTCTTCGTCGACCGGCTCAAAGTTCATGAGCACTTTACTGTCATGTTCCTGTCCATTATTTTCCAGCACCTGATTCTCCTGCATGAGATTTTTACGTACAGAATCCTCCTGCACGTGATACTCTCGCTGTACCGGAAGAAGGCGAAGCAGGGTAGGCTCATGGCTCACTGTGTTTTTAAAAGAAGTATATGCCAGATAAATCTCTCCAATCTCCCCTGCTTGAAACAGTGCAAGAAGTCTCTCACACAGCTCCATGACCGCCCTGAAAGCAGGTGCTTCTGCCATAGAAGATAAGTCCTCTGCAATCTCATAACCGTTACGGGCAAGTGCTTCCCTTCCCTTGTTACCAATGGCATAAATCTGCAATTCTTCTTTTTCAAAGCTTTCATGTCTGGTGACCAGCTTTACAACATTAGAATTGTAACCGCCTGCCAGGCCACGGTTAGAAGTAATGACGATCACTGCTTTCTTCTTGGCATTGCCGGGTACCAGGTAAGGGTGGTCCATGTCTCCCACACGGGACAGTATATGATTTACGGTTTCGTACATACAGTCAAAGTAGGTTTTGGACTTCTCCGCTTCCGTCCTAGCATGCTGCAGCTTTACCGTAGAAACCAGTTTCATGGCTTTGGTGATCTGCTGGGTGCTTTGTATGCTCCCTCTTCGACGCTTAATGTCTCGCATTGATGCCATAACTTGTTCCTCTACTTAAATTGATTCCAGTTCTTCTTAAATTCTTCGATGGCCTTTTTCAGAGTAGCCTCTGTCTCTTCGCTCACCACCTTTTCCTCTGCGATACTGTTAGGTACCTCAGGGTACTTGGTATCCAGGAAATCAAAGAACTGCTTCTCAAACTCTGTAATTTCTTCTACTGCTACATCCAACAGATATTTCTTGGTCACTGCATAGATAATGATAACCTGATACTGTACCGGCATGGGCTGATACTGTGGCTGCTTTAACACTTCCTTGATACGCTCACCCTGGGCCAGCTTCTCCTTGGTATCGGCATCTAATTCAGAACCAAACTGTGAGAAGGCAGCCAGTTCACGATACTGTGCCAGCTCCACACGGATGGGAGCCGCAATCTTCTTCATGGCTTTGATCTGGGCCGCACCACCTACACGGGATACGGACAGACCTGCATTCACCGCGGGACGGAAACCTGCATTGAACATCTCTGTCTCCAGATAGATCTGACCATCTGTGATGGAGATCACATTGGTGGGGATGTAGGCAGATACGTCGCCGGCCTGGGTCTCGATGATGGGAAGGGCTGTCAGGGAACCTCCCCCGTACTCCTCATTCATTCTGGCTGCACGCTCCAGCAATCTGGA
Source organism: Acetatifactor sp. (assembly GCA_045540075.1). Classification (GTDB taxonomy): domain Bacteria; phylum Bacillota; class Clostridia; order Lachnospirales; family Lachnospiraceae; genus Acetatifactor. The sequence goes on from JAZQGM010000064.1 coordinate 11,455, forward strand.
ATGCAGATAGAATACGTCACCGGGATAAGCCTCACGTCCGGGGGGACGACGAAGCAGTAGAGACAAGGTACGATAAGCGGTAGCATGCTTACTCAGATCGTCATATACCACCAATACGTCTTCTCCATTCTCCATCCATTCCTCACCGATGGCACAGCCGGAGTAAGGTGCAATATACTGTAAGGGTGCCAGGTCACTTGCTGTGGAAACCACAACAGTAGTATAATTCATGGCCCCGTGCTCTTCCAAAGTCTTTACAATATTGGCAACGGTGGAAGCTTTCTGACCGATTGCCACGTATATACATTTTACGTTCTGGCCCTTCTGGTTAATAATCGTATCAAGGGCAATGGCTGTCTTACCTGTCTGACGGTCGCCGATGATCAGCTCACGCTGCCCTCTTCCTATGGGCACCATAGAGTCGATGGCCTTGATACCGGTCTGCAGCGGAGTATCTACACTTTTTCTGGTGATAACACCGCTTGCCACTCTTTCAATCTGACGGTACTTGTCTGTGGCAACAGGCCCCTTGCCGTCAATGGGCTGGCCCAGTGCATTCACCACCCTGCCGAGTAACGCATCACCTACAGGAACCTCAACCACACGTCCTGTGGTCTTTACAATGTCCCCTTCATTAATATTCTTCTGGCTTCCCAAAAGAACCGCACCTACGTTATCCTCTTCCAGGTTCAGCACCATGCCGTATACGCCGTCCGGGAACTCTAAAAGCTCACCTTGCATGGCATTTTCCAGTCCGTGTACACGAGCAATACCGTCAGCCACCTGGATAACCGTACCCACGTCGGATACATCCAGCTGCGTGGCATATCTCTTAATCTGCTCGCGAATCACGGAACTTATTTCTTCTGGTCTTAAATTCATGATTCTGTAGCCTTTCTTCTTAATAGATTGTAGACCTTATATTCAGCCAAGCTGAATCTGTAATAACTGTCTGGTCAAATCATTTAACTTACTGCGGATACTGCTATCCACTACTCTGTCTCCCATCCGGATGATCATCCCGCCGATGATCTGAGGATCCACCTGATAATGCATCTCCATAGTGTGAAAATCTGTGGTCTCAATCAGTCTCGCCTGCACCTGTGCTTTCTGATTTTCAGAAAGCTCCACCGCAGTGGTCACATGGGCAATACCGATTCTCTGAGCTTGTTTCACCTTATCGATGAAATACCCAAAGATCTCCTGAAGCTCACCATATCGCTCCTTAGACACCACAATCTTCAAAAATCCCGTGATCTCATCACTGGCATGTCCTGCAAAAGCCTGTTCTATCATAGCAAGCTTCTCCTGCTTAGGGATCGCAGGATGCTGCATCATTCTGTCAAAATCCGGATTCTCTTTCAGGATCTTACAGATTCCCTCCACCTCTTTCAGGTAAAGTGTGCTTTTATCCTCTTCCATAGCGATGGAAAACAGAGCCTCTCCATATGTCTTGGATACTAGCTTAGCCATGTGTTCTCACCCATTTCTTTTAGCGTCTCATCAATCAGCTGATCCTGAACCTTCGCGTCAATGGAAGCCGCCACCACCTTGCCTGCCATGAGGGATGCTACTGTGATCATTTCCTTCTTCACATCATCCGCCATCTTCTGCTTCTCTAACAAAGCCTCCGTGCGGGCTCTCTCCATGATCCGCGCAGCTTCTTCCTTGGCCTGTGCCACGATTCTGTTCTCATTATCCAAAGCTCTGCGGCGGGCTTCACTTAGGATAGACTCGGCTTCCTGATTGATACCTTTCAGCTTCTCTTCATATTCCGCCTTCATCTCTAAAGCCTGATCCAGATTAGCCTTGGCTTCATCCAGCTCGCCTTTGATCTTCTGCTTACGGTCACTTAACATCTTCCGCGCCGGATTGAACAGGAAGTAGCTCATGAGTGCGAACAGGATAAAGACTGCGATCAGCGTCAGCACAGAATCTGCCAGAAGCTGCCAGTCAAGGCCAAACATTCTGTCATAAGTCTCGCCTCCGGTTAATAGTATCATTTCCTGTCTCCTTTCCGGCTTCTTACCACAACAGCGGTTTTACAAACAATAACAGGATCGCGATCAACAGACCGTACAGACCTGTGGTCTCTGCTACTGCCTGACCAAGAAGCATGGTAGAAGTGATAGCGGACTTAGCGCCCGGGTTACGTCCTACTGCTGCTGCAGCATGTCCTGCTGCGATACCCTGTCCTACACCGGGTCCGATACCGGCGATCACTGCCAGACCTGCACCGATTGCGGAACATCCTAAAATAAAGCTTTCATTGAAATCCATTGTAATTTCCTCCTGATTTTTATAAATTAAGTAATAATTAACGGTTACTCGGTTTCTCCAATGGCAAACGCAATCTCCGCTACTCCGTATCTCCGATTGCGTTGTTAATATAAGTCATACTCAGCATACAGAATACGTACGTCTGAATGGCTCCGGAGAACAAATCAAAATAAACATGCAGCGCGGCCGGCCATATGGTAGCGATCCAGCCCAGCAGTCCATACACCAGCGTCATCATAATGGTACCTGACAAAATATTGGCAAACAGACGCAAGGATAACGAGATCGGCACTGCAATTTCACTGATCACATTAATGGGCAGCCATATAGGAAGCCATGGCGGCAACGGCGAACACATATCTTTCCAGATATCCTTAGGCTTCTGATACTTAAACTGATTATAATGAATCAATATAAATGTCAGCACACCCAGCGGAAACGTGACACCATAATCTGCGGTAGGTGGCCGCAGTCCCAACAGACCCGAAATATTACTGAACAAAATAAAGATAAAAACAGTGCCAATATAATTATAATACTTGGCAGCATTCTTACCCATGGTCATATCCACCATGCCGTCCAGCTTCTCCACGATCAACTCTACTACATTCTGAAAACCTCCTGGCACCTCTGTCCCTTTCCTCATGACGCGCCCCGCCACAATAGAAAAGCCGATCAAAATGATCATCACAATCAGCAGACACACATGTGTCGTTGTTATCCACACTTCATGGCCGAAAAAGCTGTACTTAAAAACGCCATGCACCATCACATCAATATCTGAGGATGCGGATAACAAGATTCCATGCTCCATACTTTCACCACCTTTCTTAACATACAGTTTCTCTTTCCTCCGGACTGCCTTCTTCCTCCATCGGCATCGGTTCCGGATCTGTCTCGTGAAAATAATAATTGGTTAATTTATGAGTAATCGGCTGCATAAGCGCCGTTACTTTCAGGCTCATATACCCCAAAAACACCACTAGCGGATTCATGATCTTCGTCATAATAATGATTAACATAATCAGCACAATTAATACATATCTGATCACATAACCTTTAAAAATCAGCTTCGCCGCCGCTTCTCCCAGGTCAAGCGAACGATCCAGGGTTCTGTACATATGGATGGCTGACAGCACGGCCAAAACAATGCCAAACCAAAGACTCAAAGAATAATCCCACTGATCCTGAAGGACTTTCAGTCCTGCAAGAGCGCAAAGCACTCCTGCGATTTGGCACAAAAGTCCGAAACAAAGCATCCCTATATGCATTTCCAAAAGTGTTCTGTTCTTCTTTCGCAGAACTTCTTTCAAATTCATGATTTACTCTGCTCTTCCTTTCCCTTATCTGCCTTCTCTTTTACTGTCTTATCCTTCCCTGTAGGTACACTGTAGATGCTCTTGGCCATCCGGTAAACATTCTGCCCGCCTGCAATGGCTCCCACCACAAAAAGTATTATGGTAAAATAGCCCTTTTCAAACTTCCTGTCAAGCCAAATCCCTAAGGCAGTCATCATAGCAATGGGCACGACCATATTGATACCGAACTGTAGAATCATGGTCAGAGACTGATATACGGTTCTGTCATAAGGTTTCTCCTTCTTCATCGCACAACTCCTCTCTGCCTTCTTCCATGGCAATACCATTGTTAAGATTCCGCCAAGATAGATTATATCCAAAAAAACCGAAATTGTCCAGTCATATGAACTGATCTGTCATAAAATTTATCTAAAATTTCTAAAGATTGTCATTTCATGGAAACAGTTCAGCCTAAGTAGTCGAAAAATATATTCAGCCTAAGTAGTCGAAAAATATATTTGACTTTGCCCCTATAAAATAGTAGTATAAATATATGGAAATATTTTACAGTTATTATCACCAAAGATCAAGCAAGTGCAGGCACATGTTCTGCCGGGAAGGGGCACCTATGACTACCCGTGATCATCTGAAAATCTACCGCAAACGCTTTATTCCTCCCGAGTGCGTCCTGCTAAAGGATGATATTATCGTCAGCCAGAACGAAGACACCATCATCACCAAATGGAACACCTTAAAACCCAAGGCCGCTTTTCAATACGGTTCCTCTTGTTATTTTTTGAAGAAAGGCTATAAGGTCAGCAAATATTACCGCGCTGACGGCACGCTAGTGTACTGGTATTGTGATATTGTGGATTATGAATATGATGAGAAAGAGCATGCTCTGACGGTTACGGATCTGCTGGCGGATGTGATCATTTATCCTGACGGAAGGCTGAAAGTGGTGGATCTGGACGAGCTAGCGGAAGCGCTGGAGCGACAGATTATGACCAATGAGCAGATCAGCAGGGCACTCAGACAGGTGAACGATCTGCTGACGCTGGTGTATCGGGATAAGTTTGATCAGTTGCAGGCGCCGCTGGATCTCTTGGGATTATAAATATGCACTCTAAGTAAACAATCCTACACAGATCGGTATGGTGATGCAGGCAAGGATACTGGAAATAAACGCAAGCCCCGCCCCGATCTCACAATTCTCTCCCACCAGCTTAGGAAACACGATAGTGTTCATACCGCAAGGCATAGCGTAAAGCAAAATCGTCAGTAATGCTTCCTGAGGTCCCACCAATTGCTGCACTGCAAATGCAAGAGCACAGGGAATCACGATCAGGCGTAACAATGTCATAGTATAATATTTCACGTTCATCAACAGCACCTTCAGTTGAAATTCTGATATGGTCATACCGGCCAAAATCATACTCACCGGCGCCATGCATGCCGCAGACTTGGTGATCACAGCCTGGGCCACACCAGGAATCTTTATTCCTGTAAGACCTATTACACACCCTAGGGCAATGGCGATCACATTGGGCTGCAGCAATTTCTTCCAGGTAAACTTGCGGTTGGTCAGCATGCTGAAACCGATGGTGTATGTATAGAGCATCACCGGCAGGGCAAATATCATCATATTCAGAAGCATCTCACTGCCAAACAATCCTTCTGCCAGCGCATAACCCACGTAGCCGTAGTTGGGCACCACCAGCGAATAGGTATAGACACCCTGCTCATAGGATTTCTTGGAAAATAATTTTGCCAGGAAGTGCGCAGCTACACATACGATCAGCAGGATCACCGCCGACAGTATGATAAAATAATATTTCTCCCGGATATAATTCACTGTAAATTTGGTTGAGAACGTCTGAAATACCTTGCAGGGCAAAAAGACGTATACTTCCAGCGTGGACAGCAGCTTGGCATGACCACTGTTTGCAAGCTTTTTCTTGCATAATAGGTATCCGATTACCGCAAAGATAAGCAGTATCGACACTTGTTCTAATGTTATGATTACCATGATTCCTCCCATTCTGAAGCCCGGTGCCTTAAGTATATGGCAGCGTGCCTTACCTCTGTGTCATCCTTTACTGTTATAGCACAATCGACAGATAAGTAAATGGATTCTTCAGAAGAATATGGATTTTTCCGAACAAATATTGCAAGGTGAACATAACCAAACTGTCTGCCATTTTTTAAATATGTTGTAAATTCATTTCTGATATGTTATAGTATTTCCGGGTGATACTATGTTTGAACAGATAGAAAATTTAGAACTGATTAATATTTTACAGGGCACCTCCAGCATCCGGCGGGTTTACAAAGACCGCTTCAGCCATGCATTCGTCTTAAGGCTCAGTGGAGAGAGCAGATATGATTTTGATAATATGACACTACACCACAAGACCGGAGAGATGCTTTTTATCCCGAAGGGAGCCAGCTACATTGTGCAGCGCATTGCCGATGATGAAGGCAGGTATGTGTTGATTAATTTTGATGCCTTGATCCCGGCTCCTGCCCCACGGATTTATCCCCTTAGTAATTTCATGGATATCAACCATGTCAGTACCCGTTTAGCACAAAGGTGGCTCTTTCGAACCACCTTTGATGTGTATCAATGCACTTCTGTTTTTTATGAAATTCTGGCTTACACGGTAGCCTGTGACAAAGCAGAATACCGCCGCAAATCAGAAATCCTCAAGCCTGCCATCACGTATCTGGAAGAGCATATCTTTGACAGCAACCTGAAGATTGATGACCTGCACTTGCTGTGTGGTATGTCAGACACCTACTTCCGCAAACATTTTGTAGCACAATTTAAGACCACGCCACAGAACTACGTGATCAATAAACGCCTGACACAGGCCAAGGCGCTCATCGATAATGGAGATTATAATAATCTTTACGAAGTGGCTAATTCTGTGGGGTACGAAGACCCATTGTACTTTAGCAGAGCTTTTAAGAAAAAGTATGGGTTTGCACCGTCACATACCATTTAGCAATCTAGTAAAAAATATGCCCCCCAATCGATATCCCCGTCAATCCTTCAATGGGTGTCCTAAAGAAGATACAATTTCCCACATTGCTGATGCCGCTCATAGCTTCATCCGCAGCGCGGTAGCACTTGTCAGTAGCCTTGTCCTGAGCAAGCGCCAGCTCCAGGCGGCCGCTTGCAACCGGTGAGAACTGTCTGTTTTGGTAGATGACTCCCACCACGGTATCAGGGAACTTGGAACTGAGTACGCGGTTCATTACTACGGCACCCACAGCTACCTGTCCTTCATAAGGTTCGCCACCTGCTTCGCAGTAGATCAGGTTGGCCAGAAGCTTTCTGTCGCCCTCTGCAAAGGTCACTTCGGAGATATCTCTCCACTGACCCTTGGCTGCCGCCTGTGATATGGCGATTTCTTCTGCCAGCTTCTTTTTCAGGTATTTCAAGTCCTGTTCTTTTTTCTTGATCTCAGCCTCGTAAGCAAGGGCTTCTGCTTCCGCATCTGAAATCTGATCCGCATACTGACTGATAGACTGGGATGTCTTGTTGATCAGACCGGATACCCGGCTCTTTTCGTTCTCTGCCTGTTGTTTTAAACCATCCAGCTCTATCTTCTCATTCTGAAGCCTTGCTTCTTCAGACTCAATAAACTGACGATTGGCTTCATAATCATCCAGCATCATGCGGTCATACTCTGCAATCCGCTCAAAATAGTCTGCCGCATTTAAAAACTCCGCCAGACTTTCTGCCGAAAAGAACGCCTCAATATAAGACTTCTCACCGGTCTCGTACATATAGCGGATTCTGGTCTTCATGCTGGCATACTGCTGTGCCTCAGTCTGCTTCGCTTCCTCCAACGCAGCCTGGGTGTCCACGATTTCCTGCTCCTTTACGGCAATCTGCTTCTCCAGACTGGCCAGATTATTGCTAACTTCCGTTAGTTCACTGTTTAAGTTACTCAATTGCCCCTTCAGACTGTTGTGTTCGCCTTTCAGGTTCTCAAGTTCATCCTGCTTATCATCCAGCTTTCCTTCCAGTTCATTCTTTTCCTTCTCGGTCTTATCAATCTTCTGCTGGGTAGTAGAAGCATAAGAAACCATAGGAAATGCGCCTGCTGTCACAGACACCAGAACAATCATGGCCACGATTCTTCTTATCTTTTTCATTGCGGTTAAATTCCTTCTCACGCCGCTTACTACCCT
>JAZQGM010000065.1:0-15724 GCA_045540075.1 Acetatifactor sp.
GGGTAACGCTCCACATGGGCGATGATGGGGTAGATTCCCGCATCCTCCAATCTATGAAAGGTCTCTCTGATGAAATGCGGTCTGTGAGTCACAGGGAATTCGATGAGCATGTAAGGTGTCCCCTCCATGCACAGACGCCCCACATCCAGATCGCACAGCTGCGGGGAGAAGTAGACTTCCGCCCCCAGCTTAAAGTGGAAATTCATCGTCGTATGGGTGAGCGCCCCGGTCAGTTCCCGGAAAGCCTGATCCCGCTTTGTAAGGAACTCTTCCACGCTCACACGGTGACTGTTAAAATGGCTTGTCAGGGCGATTCGCCTGACACCATCTTGGTATTCTCTTCTGAGTAATGCTAAGGAGGTATCTATGTCCTTAGCCCCGTCATCCATTCCGGGCAGGATATGACTATGTAAATCCGTCATTGCTGCTCATTCTCCCCGTAATAACTGTATTGATAGGAATAGGAATATCCGGTATTCTTGTGCGCCCTTTTCTCATTGAATCTGGTGAGAACGACGCCATAGATTCTGACACCGACTCCTTTCATCTTCTGCTTGGCCAGCTTAATGGTATCTCGCGGCGCATAGCGGGAACGTACCACCAGGATGGCTCCATCCGCGATTCTGCCGAGGATCGCAGCATCCGTCACCAGGGATACCGGCGGTGCATCCAAAATCACATAATCATATTTCTCCTTCATCTGGGCTAACAGTGCAGGCATGCCTTTCTCCAGCATCTCGGAAGGATTGGGAGGCACAGTACCCGATGTGATCACGTGGATGTTCAAGTCACGCGATACAAAGGTACATTCTTCCAATGTCTTCTCTCCTGTCAAGATATTGGTCAGTCCTTTATTGACGCCTCCGATCTTCAGATAACGGCGCAGTGCCGGCTTACGCAGGTCGCAGTCTACCACCAATACCTTCTTATCACCGGAAGCCAGAGATACGGCCAGATTGATGGATACGTTACTCTTACTTTCCTCCGGAAGGGCACTGGTCACTACGAAGCAGGAGGCATTCTCTGTGGCAGAGATAAAGTTTAAATTGGTTCTAAGATCCTTGTATGCCTCCACATAACGGAAGGGCATGGTCTTGCTTGCGATCAACTGCAGACGCCTGGGGTCTTTCTTTTTCTTCTTTTGCCAAAATTTCAATCCTGTCATGGCTCTCATCCCTCCTCAATCTCAGGAATCACGGCCAGAACCGGCAATCCTAAATATTTTGCCACATCTTCATCATCCAAGATATAATTTCTGAATATCACTTTCAACACCACGATCCCCATGCTGAGCACCATGCCCACAAGTGCTGACAATACAGCGTTCTTTTTAAGACTAGGGGACACTGGATCGTCGCCTACCGTCACCTGACTTACTACCTTGCAGGAACCGGCTTCTACTACATCCACGATGACAGGCGGTGCGATCTCTACCAGTTTGTCCACGATCTCATATGCTACAGCAGGATCAGGATATTCCACCGCCACTTCCATGACCTGTGTGGAATTGATAGCGGCTACTGTAATGCGGTCACTTAATCCCTTATATGTATCCGGCAGCTCCAATTCTTCTATGACTTCGTTCAATATGATGTTACTCTTTAGGATCACTGCATAAGTGGAGATCAGATTCTTGGAGGAAGTAATATTATCGTTAGTAAGACTTCCTGTAGAATCCTGTCTGGAATTCACGATCATATTCACGGATGCTTTGTACTGTGGGGTGATTAATAGCTGGGTACCCAGGATGCCGATGACAGTAGCAACCAACGTGGTCACTGCGATCAATATCCAGTTGTACAATAGATTACCAAATAATTCTTTGAGATCAATTTCTAATTCATCTTCTTGCGGTTGTATGTTTTCACTTTGCATGTCTTTCCCCTTCTGGTATTTTTTTCTACGTTTTCTTTCGCAGAGTTACCTACTCTGCGAAATACAAATTGTAAAATTTTCTTTTTAGAAATAATAAATATTTTAGCACGAATGTCCAAAAAGTTCAAGATGTTTTCTGAAAAATGTATCTAATTTTAAATTTTCCTTCCTTTTTCTGGTTATTATTTCCTATAAAAAACTTTATTTTACGCCATTCGCCGTCAAATAAGCCGTCAAATATTTTTAAAAAAAGGTGGTAAAATATATTGTAATACATCAGTAACAATATGTCGAAATGACAAATGTAATAATTGCTGATCAGGCACTTGTTAAATTAAAGTGTTATCAAAAATATGTCAAGGAGGTTTTATACTATGCCAAAACGTGGAGAAAATATTTACAAACGTAAGGATGCCAGGTGGGAGGCCCGGTATATCAAGGGTTATGACACTCTGGGAAATGCCCAATATGGTTATATCTATGCCAAGACTTATAGCGAGGTAAAAGATAAACTTGCAGAGATCAAGTTAAAATTCGACCAAGGAAAGAGAGTACCCAATACTTTCGGGGAGTACTGTGATGAATGGCTGACATTATCCCGCAACCGAGTGAAAGAATCTACCTATGTAAAATATTATGGAATCGTTAATAACCGCCTGAAACCGGGCCTGGGAAGCTGCATGCCGGAGGAAATAAATACGATTATTGTTGAGAAGTTTAGTAATAATCTGCTTATGCATGATAAACTGTCCCCTAAGACAGTCAGAGATATTCTGACAGTATTGCATGCAGTGATCGATTATGGCAGAAAACAAAGAGGAAGTGGTTTCATAGAGATGGATATCATTTATCCCCAAAGCCGTAAAAGTAAGATGAGAGTGTTAAGTAATGAAGAACAGTACAGACTGGTACAGTATCTTATGACAGATATGAATTACACCAAATTCGGCATTCTGCTGGCGTTATTTACCGGAATGCGTATCGGAGAAGTATGTGCTTTGCGTTGGGAGGACATCTATATAGAGGATAGATTTCTTCATGTGGGCAAGACCATGCAGCGACTCCAAAAGGTGGATGAAGAGGATGCGTATTGTAAGACCAAGATCGTTATTGGCGATGCCAAAAGTGATACCTCTATTCGTGATATTCCCTTGAATGAACATTTGGCTGAGATCTGTAGGTATATGAAACCGGATTCTTCAAAAGCCTATGTATTGACGGGCAAAATGGATGTACATCTGGATCCACGCACACTACAGTATCGTTTTTCCAGAATAGCATATGAATGTGGGCTTGAAGGGGCGCATTTTCATACACTGAGACACACTTTTGCCACGCGCTGCATAGAGTCAGGGTTTGAAGTCAAATCTCTCAGCGAGGTGCTGGGGCATGCCAGCACCAAAGTCACCCTTGATAGATACGTGCACTCTTCCATGGACCTAAAACGTATGAATATGGACAAGCTGCCTGCGTATGGGATGTAAATCTATTCGCCGTCAAAATTCTGGTCAGGGGGTGAAGAAAATGCTTAAATTTGGCGGTTTTGGGGAATTTTTTCGCAGAGTAGGTAACTCTACGAAATTATCAGATAATTCGAGCATTAAAAAACTGCGATATTAACGCATATTTGTGTCAATTCCGCAGTTTTTTATATTACTTATTTTTCTTTCGCCCGCCTGATATCCTCCGAAGTACACTCTTCCTGCGAATATCTGGCCTTCTCGTACACTTGTGCAAGTCGGTTGCGTGCAAGTCCTACTCCACACTCTTTGGCTGTCAGCCGCCTAAGCACGTCAGGACTACCATCTTTTGCAAGCTGCCATCTCCCTGTCCAGACTTCCTTTTTGTAGATACGTCGTATCCTCTCCTTGGTGCTTAAGAAGCCAAAGAAGGAATGTTTCTTACTCTGGCGGCGTTCAATCTCGCATTTCTCCCTGATATCCGTGGTATTTTCCAATTCTTCCTCACCGGTTACGATTCGACTCCGGAAACGGTCGTGCAGGAATTTGATCAGGGAGTAGACAGCCCAGATGATCAGTGCTGCAAATGCCACTGCCATGGCGATCATCAACAGCTTCTCTAGGATCACCCAGATCAATGCAGGCTCAGCTTCTTCCACGGGCATCATGCCCTGATCCTGTTTTCGGTGGGGTGTCTCCTGGGGCAGGATCTCTTCTACCGCTTCTCCTCCACCTCTAAATAGGAGTCTCAGTACCCAGATCAATATATTTTTCAGCACAGTGGCAATACGTCCTACCCAGCCAACATCGGATGTAAGAAGCAAAAGGATGGCCGCGCCCACAGAGAACAGGCTTACCAGGGACACGCCGCTTCGAAACATGGCTTTCTCAGGGATATGGCCGGTACTGCTGTCATTGACGATCAGGAAATGCTGATACTGCTCCAGGTACATCTGGATAAAGTAAAAGCATAAGAACAGGATCACCGGCACCACATAATATTTCTCCCACTCCGGAATACCCTGATAGTGCTGTAAGAGACGGCAAACGGCAGCTGCTCCCACACCTGCGATTGGGTTGATCACTCCGGTCAATCTGTCTTCTGTTCTCACCCGCAGATAAAAGGAGTATGCCACGTAGCCGATCACACATACATAAAAAGCAATTTGCTCTGCCAGATCCACATAGGGAATCACTGTAAGCAGCAGGATAAACGCTATATGACTTCCCATAAACACCAGAAAGTGATTGCTATATCTTCTAATCAGGAAGAGTAAATAGGGCACCAGGCCAAGCACTGCCCATTTCCAGATCACAGGTTCCCTGGCACCTACCAGGCCAAGCACGGTCACGACAAGGAGAAACAGAAGCCAGTGTGTCATCTGGGTCACTAGCAGTTCCCGGATCATTATGATTCTTTCTTTTTTCACGTGGTCTCCTCTCTCGCCGGTATCCATCTTACGTGGGAATTAGCCCACTGTGGTATCTGCGGCGGTTCTTTTTCCCAGATAGGGTAGAACCAGACATAGTCTCCCCCCATCTTATCATATTCTGCAAGAAGTTCCAAAAAATCCTGATAGGCATTGGGGACCACAATCATGGTTCTGGTGCTCTTATCTTCGGTCAGAAGCTTTTCGCCAAAGGTCTTAAGAAAAGGTGCCACAGGCTTGGTGGTGTCTACTCTGGCCAGTGCCTTGTAGATTCTGTCCATCTGCCCGCTTCCCGCACCGGCTTCCACGCTGACCACTTCTCCATTCATCATGTCTACACCATTGCCGTACACTGCGATGCGGATGCCCTGTGATAAGAAAAACTGAGCAATTCCGGCCACCAGACGAAAGCACATCTCCACCGCCTCTTCTTTCTTCAGTATGCCGGTATCTTCCACGTTAAAGAAGATTCTGATGGTCTGCAGGGAAGTATAATTCTTCTGGTTCACCTTAAGGTCACCGGTTCTGGCAGTGGCCTTCCAGTTGACGCTTCGCATATCGTCATAGGGCTGGTATTCCCGGATGCCACGGTATTCAAAGGGATCCTCCACAAGATGCCTTCTGGTCAGGATCTCCCCGTTTAGCATCTTGAGGGACTGTTGAAATTCCGGACTTACGTATGGTTTGGGATACACGTACAGGAAACACTCCTCTTGTCTGCTCTCCACCATTTCCGTAGTCAGGAATAAGTCCGCAGACACTAGGTCAATGCCCAGCACCTTATAGTACCCCCTTTTCTTTGCTGTGAAGGCAAGAGTACGGGTGATTTTCTCACCGCCACCCACCTGAAACACATCGTTCCAGTAGAAAAGGTCTGTGACTTTAGAACCTTCTTTGTCTGCAAAGACCAGATTCCGGTCTGTCTGGAATTTGACCTTCAACACCGGCAGAGGCAAACGTTTGCGGTTTTCTACCACCTCCAGCATCTGGCCGTTATCTCCCTGGAACATTTCCGTGGAGGCAAACCGTACTTGCACTTTCAGATCCCGATTCCAAAGCCTTTTGTATATCTGTTGCTGTAGGTAAAACAGCAGGAATGCAACGATTCCGATTCCGACTATTTTCGTCATGCTCCAAAATCCTCTGTAGGTACGGGTATGCTGTCAAGTATCTGTGCTACAAGTGCTTTTGTGTCGTTGCCTTTGCCGTAACCATAGCTTAGTACGATTCTGTGTGCCAGTACAGGAACTGCTACAGCCTTTACATCATCCGGCGTCACAAAGTTTCTGCCCTGCAGGTACGCATATGCTTTTACGCAGCGAAGGAAAGCCAAGGTTCCTCTGGGACTGACGCCCATGACGATACTGTCTCCTTTTCTTGTGGCCTCCACGATGTCTACCATATACTCTCTGATGCAGTTATGTACAAATACTTGATTGGCCTCAGCCTTGGCCTGTGCCAGTTCATCCAAGTTAAGGACACTTGCAAGCTCTAAAAGGGGCTCTTTCTCCATATAACGATCCAGAATCTGAAGCTCTTCCTCTCTACCCGGCAGACCCATGGACAGTTTCATCATAAAACGATCCATCTGTGCCTCCGGAAGTGGGAAGGTACCGGCTGTCTCCACCGGGTTCTGGGTAGCGATGACAAAGAAGGGCTTGCCGGGTTCATAGGTCTCTCCGTCTATGGTCACCTGACGCTCTTCCATACATTCCAAAAGTCCCGCCTGGGTCCTGGGTGTGGCACGATTGATCTCATCAGCCAGGAGAATATTGGTAAACACAGGGCCCTTACGTAAGACAAATTCATTTTTCTGCCTGTCATAGATATTTAGTCCTGTAATGTCAGAAGGAAGCAGATCCGGTGTAAACTGGATCCTGGCATACTCTGCCGTAAGAGATCTGGCCAGGGTCTTGGCCATTTTGGTCTTACCGGTACCCGGTACATCTTCCAACAGCACATGTCCCTCTGCCAACATAGCTGTCAGCAGAAGTCTGGCCGTCTCTTCCTTTCCTACAATTACCTTGTTTATGTTGCTTAAAACCTTTTGTGCCAATTCTTTGCCTGTCATGTTATGTTCCTTTACCTATGTTGTTTTGTCAATTTTCGTCCGTTACCAGCTGTTCAAATTCTTTTTTCTCAAATTCCTGAATGGAAATGCTCTTCTTATTAGGGTTGGCATATACAAATGTCTTGTCTACATTCTCCAAATAGTTCTGGATCTTATCGTTGGTGGCACTGATAATGGCCTGGAATCCAAGGCTTCTGATAAGCTGGATGCAACTTGCCACCTTCTCCGCATCCATCTTGGAAAAGGCTTCATCCAAGATTACCAGCCGCATGGTAGGTCTTCTGCTATGTCCTGCGGACTGATGAATGCGGTAGGTCTGGGCAAAGCTTGCAAGCAGTGCCACATATAAGGGATTCTGGCCTTCTCCACCAGAATTCTTCTTAATCATCTTGCTTAAACCGATGACCAAACGCTCCTCTCCTTCCACGATCTGCTCCATTTCAAAGGACAGATAAGATCGGTAATCTGCGTATCTGGTCATATTGGCAAGCGCCTCTTCCTGCTCCTTGGCACTGGCATCCTCAGGTGGGATAAAGATACGGATCAGGTCGTTCATGAGCACACCGTATTTATTCTCATGGGCCATGGAAAACAGGTTCATCTGGCTGTCCATGGACTGGGATAAGCTTGCCGGGTTCACGTTAAGCGTCTCATCCATGAACATATCATAATATTCACCCATAATCCCCTTACTCTTGGTAATCTTAAACTGATAACGATCCTTACCGAAGTTCAGATTCCGAATGATCCGGTTCAGCTCATCTCTGCGAATATAAGCCTCTCTGATGGCACTTCTGATCTTATAGATAAAGTCCTCTTTAAAATGCTCTACTGCAATTCCGGCCTGTTCCGTAGCCTTTTTCTCATACACAAGCAGCTGATCGCAGGCAAGCTCCTGCTGCAATGCCCTATAAGCATCATTCTCTTCTGCACTGGCTGAGAAATCCCTTTCAGGGTGTTTTTTCAGGTAAGCACTGCGTACATCTACCAGCTTGTCCTTTTCCTGGGAAAGATTTTCCTGTGATTTCTTGATAGCTTCCGCCGTCTGGGTCAACAGGCGGGGATAATCCGGCACGAAAGCCTGTCCATCCTTCCCATTGCTCTTTTCTTTACATTCGTCCATGAAAGCTTCAAATTCTTGCTCCTGTGCTTTGGAACCCACAAGTTCCCTGAGGCAGTTTTGCAGCTCTTCATTTTTAATAATATTATCCTGACTATAATGGTCAATCTTAGTCTCGTGGTCATGAATCTGAAGTTTTAGTTGATCCCCTTTCTTTTCCAGTTCCCTCTGTCTTTCAGCGACCTGACCCAGTTCCTCTTTCAGGCGGTCTACGCTGTCTGCTCCAATCTCCTCCATCTGTTTTAAGATGTTACGCCTTTTTGCTTCCTTCCTGCGTTTTTCTTCGATATCATGATACCAGTCCAGATAATCCTGAGAAGAATTATTCAGGTACTCCATATTAAGGATTCTGGTTGCATCTAATGCAACCTCTTCCAAATCCTGTATCGTGGCATTCATTTGTTCAAGCCTTGCTTGTAACTCTTTCTGACGCTCGCGCATGCTCTTCTCACCGATAAAGGCCTTGCGGGTATATTGATCAGGGTTCATACGTCTAAGCTGATAACTCTGATATAACATACATTCTGCGGTGACACCTACCTTTACAGTTCGCAGCTCCTCCACATTCTCACATTTGATCACATTGCCAAGCAGGTAATTTACGTAAGCTTTTACATAATCCTCTGTGGCCACTACCTCTTCTGCCAGAGAGCCTTTCTTCACAAAATGTTCCTGCTCTGTCAGTCGTTTTGTGTCCACTATGGAGATTCTCTCCCAAGGAATTTTGTTTCGCGGTTCCTGCCACTTTGCCCGACCGGAAAACTGTGATTCCTTGGCGTCTGTGGTTTTTGCGGCGCCACAAAGCTCCTCATAGGCCGCAAAGACCTGCTTTACATACTTTGGCTCTACAATCAGTGCCAGTTTATTATTCCCCAGATACCCCTCTATGGCATTCCTCCACTTTTCATCTCTGATATCCAGAAGGTCTGCAAGGATTCTCACCGGCACGTCCTTCCCTGTAATGTCATATAATTTCAGACGCAGTGCTCTGCGGGCATCCTCCAGTTCCTTTGGATAGGCTTTCTTACCAAGCTTAAGCTCCATCAGATCCTGTTCCAGATAGCCTGCTTCCTTCCGAATACTACGGATTTGTGAGCTTGCTTCCTGACGCTGCCTTTCCGCATCCTCTCTCACTTCTTTCAGACCGGTTTTGAGGCGTAGAATTTCTTCTCCAGTTACCTCTCCTTTACAAAACTTCTCAATATCCCAGAGCATCTGATTGGAGACTGTTTCTTCCTCTTCCCATTCCTTAAGCTTTCTTGTGGTCTCCTGCCACTTTGTTTCACTTCTTGTAAGCAACGCAATACTTTCTTCCAGACCGAAAAGCTTTGTCTCCAAATCAGAATATCCGCTGCCTGCGATGAGGCGCATGATCTCATCATATCTCTCCTGACATTCTTTCCGAAGGCGGTCATACTCTAACAGAGCCTCCTTCTTTCGCTCCACATCCAAGCGTCCCTGTTCCACCTTATCCTGAAGCACCCGGATCTCTTGCTCCAAAGAAAGAAGATGTAACTTATCCCTGCGGTATCTAAGACTATCTGCCATCTTGCAGCATCCGTCATATTTGCCATACTGCTCTTCTATTTCTGATAGCTCCATAAGCTCATTCTTGGCATCTTCGATTCTCTTACGCATCCGGCCGTACAGAACCACACTTTCCTGCATCTGTTCGATATGAATGTCCTGCTCCATGCAGATATATTCTTTTACAAAATCTTCCAGTCTGATATTCATACGAAAAGGAATGGCACGCTTAAAAAGCCTTGGGAACTTCTCCATATCAAGTCCCCCAAGGTAACTGTCATACAGATTCCTTCGAAATCTTTCATTATTGGTAGTATAGAAATAATCTTCTCTGCCGTATTCCTTTTTTAGCCTTGCTTTCAGCTCATTAATGGTAATGACTCTCCCACAGGTACGATAATTGTCTGTAAATGCCTGTCCCTTATGCCAGAAAAACAGCCTGTTAAAATCATTGGCCGCCGTATCCACATCAAATACAACACCCACACATTCTTTTTCCCCGGTGATAGTCTGGGTAAGCTCTAACACAATGGTGGTGGAAAAGTTCTGATTGCGCTTATACTCAGCCTGTCCATTCTCACCGATATTGATCATCCCCCGCAAATACTCAATGAGATTACGGTCTGAATCATCCGCAGCAGCTTTATTAAAAAACCCCCTGCCATCTGTATTGGCATATAGAACGATCTGTATGGCATCGATCACTGTAGACTTTCCGCTGCCGGAGTGTCCTGTGAAAAAGTTGATGCTCTGATGCAGATCCATTACCTTGGCATCGATATAATGCCAATTATTCAGGACGATTTTAGAGACTGCTTTAAATGCCTGCCTGTTATTCTCCATCTGTAGTCTCTCCATTTGTAGTCTCTCCTTCCCCAAACTGCTCCAGCAACCGTACAATATCCTCTCGCATCAGCACCACATTGATACTGGGGAAAATGAGAATTCTGGTCTGATTCTTAAGTTCCTCCATGGAGTCCATGACCTCTATCATCTGATACCGCTTTAACACATTCAGCGCCCGTTTCATCTCTGCTTGAGAAGTCAGACTTCTGATCAATCCAAATTCTCCTGCCTTGCCGGTCAACTCTCCCAGTGTAGTCACAATGTTCACAGAAGAAGAGGCCTGTGCCATCTGTTCATCATACAGAAGCTTTAACAAAAGCAGGTAAATGGTAGCCAGCTTCGGCAATCGCTCCCCCATAACCGGCTCTCCCTGTATATAAATGGTTCCCAGCTCCGTATTGTTATAAATGCTGATCCCCGCCACTTCCAGGTATTCCTGCAAAAACTCCATATGCTTTTCACAAAAATAATACTCCTTATTGATCACCATCCGTCCGGCTCTGCGGTCATAACGCTGCTCCAGTATAAACGTCTGCCGATACAGCTTCTGAAGTACCTCACTAAGCTGCTCCTGCTCTATGGTGGACAATTCTTTCATATATGCTAACACTTATCCTTCGTTCCTTTCTATTGTACCAATTATGCCTTTATACCATTTATGTCGGTTTTCTCTGCCGGCTCACGCTCTGCAAAGATCATCTCCGGATAACTATAGGGCCCGTTATGAACCTGCTTGCCGGACAACCTGACCTGAAATCTGCTGTTCTTACGCATACCAAGATCATATGCCAGAATCAGCTTCTCAAAGGTCTCATCATCTAAACAAGTAAGATTCTTGGCTGCAAAAATACCTTCCTCCAGATGAGACTCCACAAACTCTTCTATCTGCTGTCTGGTGAATCTGTGTTGGATCTGATTTAACTTCAGCACATCCTCTCTGCTAAGCTCATCCTGTCCCTCCATTTCCTCCACAAGTTCCTCAAACTTCCTTGGACTTCTCCTCTTATACAGAGGACTGTCATGTAAAATATCAAAACCGGACAGTTGAAAGCTCTGTGCCGTAAGGGCAAGTCTCTTACGGCTTAGCTCTTCGTCTTCACTTCCAAGCTTATGTAACAACTGTACCAGAAGCCCCTTCCTGTCATCATCTTCCCTAAGCAGGTAATTCAGCCGACTCACCGTAGCCCGCACGTACTTACTGTGCTCCTTGTCCATATTGGCAATCCGATGCTCGATGGTCTCAAATCCCCGCTCAATCTGGTCGATCAGATCCAGTACATCCGTACTTCTGTGCCTGCGAAAATAGATTTCCCCGCTTTCCAAATCTTCACTCTCCTGCCCGTACTGTCTCATATTACTCTGCCGTACCTTATTAAGCCACTCCTCATCCTCCCGCATTTCCTTCAGACAACGCTTGATATCCATTTTGTAAATGTAGAAATTATCACTGGTCTTCAGAATATGATATTTCTTCCTGACCACCTCTTCCACATACCCTTCCAGATGCTCCTTAAGAAGCTCTCCATAGGTCCTTGCATGAATCAGCTTGTCAAAAAACTTGTCCATATTATGCAACATGTCCTGCAAAGCCTTATTCAACTTCCTGGTATTGATAAGCGCCGTCTGCAACATAGCAATGTTCATCCTGCTGTCACTTCTAAAAGAAAACAACGTAGCATACACATTCTGAATATAAACCTGGGTATCCTCCTGTGGCTCATTGACAAACTTATCAAACGCTTCTATCATCACCGCCGCATAATCGGGAATCACGATATTGGTGGTCATCGTATTATAATCCTCCACCTTCCGAAGCCACCCGGCTCTTATAAGCCAGTTCAGAATCCTCCTTGGCAGAGACATACTTAAACTTTCCTCATCCTCCGATTCTTCTCTCTCAAAAGTATAGCTGCCCACGCTACACATATCACTCAATACCTGCAGACATGCTTCCTTGGTCAAAAAATAATTACTATACTGATACTCATCATTAAGTACCAACAGCGCCTCAATATAAATTTCCCGGTTCACAGACCGGAACAACCCCCAGAATCCCTGAGGAATCTCGTACTGAAATTTCAAACTAGTACCTCTTCCTGTCATATCATTTATTACTCTTAACAATTAAATATACCATATTTTTACGTTAATAGCAACTAATTCACGCTTATTTCCCACCTGCATTCGTCTGGAAACTTACAAAATTTCTTAATAAAGAAAGCGGTCCCGGGGCATGGGAACCGCTAGGATATTTATATGATGATGCAGACCATGCCTCCATTGCTGTCATTGACGATTTTTTGCATGGTATCCTGGAGTTTTATCTGGCTTTCTTCCCCTATGGAAGCTACCTTGGAATTGATTCCCTCACCTACAAGCTGCTCTACAGTTTTGCCAAAGATATTGGTGTCCCAAATGCCTTGTGCAGAGGTATCGGCCTGGTTGATGTATCTGATTAAGTCATCTGCTTGTTCCTGGGTTCCTACGATAGGCGCGATCTCGGTCTCAATATTGGCGCGGATCATGTGGATAGAAGGGCTGACAGCTTTTATTTTTACACCAAACTTATTACCGTGTTTTATGAGTTCCGGCTTGTTCAGAGTGATCTCATCTTTCTCAGGAGTTACTACTCCGTATCCTTTCATGCGTACACTGTTCATGGCACTGAGGACTTTGGCGTATTCTTTCTTCATGGATGCGAATTCTTTGAGACAGCTGATCAGCTGATATTCATCGTTTATGGATTCTCCCACCATGTCTGACAGCATCTCGTAATAATATGCTTCATCAACGTCAAGCTGCACCTTTACGCAGCCATCGGACATATTAACAGAATCGGTCTTGGTGCGTTTGATGTATTGACAGTCCATTTGAATTGGATGTTCTACCACATCTCTGACGGTATCGTATTCCTTCATCAATCCAAGGGCCTTCTCTATCAATTCCTGTTTCATATGGTTATCATTTGGAAGCATCTCCACCCATTTGGGCATGTAAAACTCAATGACCGAAATAGGGAATTCATACAAGATCTGTTCTAAGATTCTGTGAATGTCTTCTTTTTTCAGCTGTTCACAATTTACCGGCAATACTACCACTTCATACTTGCCACTGATCTCCTCAGCCAGCTTCTTGGTCTCCTCAGAATAGGGTTTCTGGCTGTTTAATAATACCAGAAATGGTTTTTGCAACCGTTTTAGTGCCATGATCGTCTTCTCTTCAGCTGCCAGGTAATTATTTCTGGGAATCTCTCCAAAGCTTCCGTCCGTGGTAATCACCAATCCAATGGTAGAATGGTCATTCATAACCTTATCTGTGCCAATCTCTGCAGCCTGGGTAAAAGGAATTTCGTAATCAAACCAAGGGGTCTTGACCATCCGTTCCTCGTTTTCCTCCAGATGCCCTGCAGCCCCGTCCACCATATAACCGACACAGTCGATCAGCCGCACGGATACTTCCACATCATCATTTAAAGACACTTTTGCTGCTTCCTTAGGAATAAATTTGGGCTCCGTGGTGGTGATTGTCTTGCCACCGGCGCTCTGCGGCATTTCATCCTGGGCTCTGGTGCGGGCATGTTCGTCTTCCATAAAAGGAAGGACCATTACATCCATGAACCGCTTGATAAATGTAGATTTACCCGTGCGCACCGGCCCCAGCACACCTATGTAAATCTCCCCACCGGTTCGCTCCCTGATATCATGATATAGATCATATGTATTCATTGAATTATGATTCATAAAAAAACCTCCTGCATATACTGTTACATGTATATGCAAAAGGTTTCTTAGTTATTCTATCTTATAACAGTTTAGCTGCGAGTGACGTTCAACCGCGCCCATTCGCGCACAACTATGTTGTGCTAATCGCACCCTTAGGGGCTTTTCGCTGCTTCGCAGCTCCTTTTGCTCATAAGCGGGCGCTCCCTCAGAGACGATACACGGATGAAAATTTGTGCGAGCACGATTTTCATCCGAATATCGTCTCTGGCTGAACTGTTACATTACATTTTTACTCTCTTAAAGTTCTTCTTACCACGTTTTACTACAATACCGTCCCCTGCAAACTGCTCCGGTGTATACACGGTCTTAATATCTGTCACCTTCTCATTCTCTACAGTGACACCACCCTGCTCTACAGCACGCCTAGCCTCAGATCTGGAAGCACAGAGTCCTGCCTTCACCAAAACACCCATGATATCAATGGTTCCATTTAGGAAATCTTCTTCAGAAAGTGTTGCGGTAGGCATCTCGGCAGCATCTCCACCTGCAAACAGTGCTCTGGCACTGGCCTGTGCCTTCTCAGCCTCTTCCTCACCATGAACCAGCTTGGTCAATTCATAAGCCAGGATCTCTTTCGCCTGATTCAACTGACTGCCTTCCCACTTGTCCATCTCATCAATCTGCTCAAGGGGCAGGAAAGTGAGCATACGCAGACATTTCAGCACATCAGCATCTGCCACATTTCTCCAATATTGATAGAACTCGAAGGGCGTGGTCTTATTGGGATCAAGCCATACAGCGCCCTTCTGGGTCTTACCCATCTTCTTTCCCTCGGAATTCAGAAGCAGGGTAATGGTCATCGCATAAGCGTCCTTACCCAACTTACGGCGAATCAGTTCTGTACCACCCAGCATATTGCTCCACTGGTCATCGCCGCCAAACTGCATATTACAGCCATACTTCTCGTACAATGCCATAAAGTCATAGCTCTGCATGATCATATAGTTAAACTCTAAGAAGCTTAATCCCTTCTCCATACGCTGCTTATAGCACTCAGCCGTCAACATACGGTTAACACTGAAATGTACACCCACTTCACGCAGCAACTCTACATAATTCAGATTCAAAAGCCAGTCAGCATTATTTACCAACAAAGCCTTTCCCTCTGAAAAATCAATAAAACGGCTCATCTGCTTCTTAAAGCACTCTACATTATGCTCTATGGTCTCCTTGGTCATCATAGTACGCATATCCGTCCTGCCGGAAGGGTCACCGATCATGGCAGTACCGCCACCGATCAGTGCGATAGGCTTATTGCCTGCCATCTGCAGCCTCTTCATCAGACACAGCGCCATAAAATGTCCTACATGCAGACTGTCTGCAGTGGGGTCAAAACCAATATAAAAGGTAGCTTTACCATTATTGATCAGCTCCTTGATCTCTTCTTCATCTGTCAGCTGCGCAAGAAGACCTCTTGCTTTCAACTCGTCAAAAATAGTCATCGTACATTCTCCTTTAATCCTTATGCGAATATGTCTTATTATAACCTTTCTTTTGGAAAATTTCAATAGAATTTCTGCAAATTTAAGTGTGCAGATAAAGGGACGCCGTCAGGTTGTCTTGGGGGGGGGCAGGGGTGGGAGGGGGATTGTTTCGCAGGTGTAAGGCTATAA
>JAZQGM010000066.1:0-2778 GCA_045540075.1 Acetatifactor sp.
AGGCCATATGCTCCAGCTTGATACTGAATAAATGTGATCGAGTCTGACCGCTCTTCATAATTCTTGAGACCTTTGATCTCACCGTTCACAAGGGAAAAGCGCTTGTGATTCTCAAAATCCTCATCCATGAGGATCTGCTGCATTTCATACAACTCATCATTGAAGTTGTAGAAGACGATCAGCCTGTCAGAGGTACTCTCCACCAGATCCTTGAATGCTCTCAGCTTCTCCTGGCTGTATGCTCCACACAGCATCCGCTCATACAGGAGCTTCGTAAGGGTGGTATCTCCTACCAGCTCACGCCCTTCCACGGTAATGATCCGGTCTTTCCTGAATTTCTGATATGCTTTGCTTACCGGAATATCTATCTTCTGGAAGACCTGATCAGGAAGATCTATCACTTCGTCTGTCTTCAGGAAGTGGCATCCGTGCTCTCTCATCTTCCGCTTGAGCCTGTCCACGTTCTTGTATCCATCTACGATCCGGAGCGGAAAACCGTTCACATCCTCATAATGAGTGTCGATGTACTGATTCCAGTAAGTCTCTTCCGAGATCTTCCACCCAAGCAGATGGAGCTGGCTCCACAGCAATTCGTATTTCCCACTGCACGGAGTTCCTGACAGAAGGATCACATGGCTGGGATGAAGCTTAAGAATGAATCGGGATCTCTTGGAATTCCTGTTCTGGATCAGTGAAGACTCATCGAGCATAAGAGTGAAGTCCTCAAGATCTTTCAGTTCAGGTCTTCTCCAAAGAAGTTCATAGTTGATTACCAGTACGGAAGGGAGCACTCTCCTCTGGTTCCGATAATTTACCCAGAAACCATATTCATAGGCCCTCTTCTCATCCTTCTTCCTGCTGGTAGCATCATAGGTCTTCCACTCCGGATAGAATTTACGGAAGTGATCCACCCAGTCCTGTATCTTGGACTTCTGGCACACCACAAGATTGATCCTTGCACCCAGCTGATGCATCTTCTCCGCTCCGGTAAATGTTTTACCGAGCCCCATGTCGTGGTAAAAAGCGCAGCTGTTCCGGTCCTTCACCGCTTCCAGCGCTTCCTTCTGGTGAGGATAAAGGCTCACCACTTTTCTCACCTCCTTCTAAAATCTTGTACAGGATCGGAAACTCTTCGGATCTGATCACCGTCCCGGTAATGGATTCTGTAATCGTTCCGTCCTTCAGCACGTGTGTGATCTTCATTTCCCTCCCCTCTACTTCAATTAAATTGAATCGCAAGTGCAAAAAAATTAAACCTCAATCTCATCGAGTTTCACATCCAGGGCCTTTGCAATTTTCTGAAGAGAGTCCAGTGTGGGGATCACTTTCCTGTTTCTGATATTACTTATCGTAGATATCGTAAGTCCTGTGATTTCCGAGAGCTTTTCCCCGGACATTTCCCGGAGTCCCATCCACTGATTGATTGTTAGTTTTCCCACTTCGTTGTCACCTCCTTTCTCTCCCTGAGCATTACCATAATTCAATTTAATTGAATTGTCAATAAGAAAATTATAATCCGTTGTAATTTTCTTGAAACGCATTATAATTTAATTATGACAAGGAGGGACGCTTATGAGAGAGATGAATAAGAACATCGCCATGAACATCCGTAACTATTTGGACATCTTTGGTATATCTCAGCAGGATCTTGCCCAGAAACTGAATTGTTCCAGCTCCACGGTCTCCATGTGGGTAAAAGGAAACGCCACTCCAAGACTTGAAAAGATAGATCAGATGTGCGAGATCTTCGGATGCGAGAGAGCCGATCTCCTATCAGACACACCCAAAACCGCAGAAGAAGCGAAACTGGCAAGAAGACTCAGGCTATTTATGAGGAAATTCTTGCAGATGGGAATTGAGGATCAGCTCGATCTACTTACGTATATGGAGGAGCATTATGAGCAGTAAGATCCTGGCTGCGCTCTATGTGAGAGTCAGCACCACAGAACAGGCAGAGCATGGTTATTCAATCGATGAACAGACTGAACGATTACGATCATACTGCAAGGCCATGGGATGGTCTGTATACAAAGTGTACGCTGATCCCGGCTACAGCGGAGCCTCTATGAATCGGCCTGCCCTCCAGAGCCTCATAAAAGCCTCTCAGAGGCATTCTTTTGATAAGGTGGTAGTTTATAAGTTGGACAGGCTCAGCAGGTCACAGAGGGACACGCTGACCCTGCTGGAAGAGGTTTTTAATGCCAATGGCGTGGACTTTGTATCCATGAATGAAAATTTCGATACCGCCACTCCCTTCGGACGGGCCAGTATCGGGATCCTCTCCGTGTTTGCCCAGTTGGAAAGAGAACAGATCAAGGAGCGCACGAAGATGGGAAGAGAAGCACGTGCCAAGGCCGGGAAGTGGATGGGATCAAAATATATACCAATCGGATACGATAAATCAGAAAATGGTCTGATCGTCAATGAATACGAAGCGATCCAGGTGGTAAAGATCTTCCAGATGTTTCTGTCAGGATCTGCGATCAAGTCTATCTGCAGATATTTGACGGATTCGGGATATTCGCACAAGCACGGCAGATGGAATGATAAGGCCATCCGAAGAGTCCTAGCTTCCAAGACATATCTTGGATATGTCCGCTTTGATGATGAGTGGTATCCTGGAAACCACGAAGCGATCATATCAGATGAGATGTATGAGCAGGCCCAGAAGCTTATCGAGGAGAGAGCAGAGAGATATGCTTTAAATTTGAGACCGGGTAAGGCCAGCTCTTACCTCGCTGGCCTTCTGGTATGCAAGAAATGTGGGGCAAAGTATCA
>JAZQGM010000067.1:0-5876 GCA_045540075.1 Acetatifactor sp.
TGCATCAACGCTTCGATGGTGTAGGTTGCTTCTGCACCTGCAAACTTTTCCTTATCGATCTTCTGACCCTTTACAACGGGGATAGCCAGTACTTCCTCACAGCACTGTGCATATACATTCAGCATCTGAATGGTTCTTGCCTCAGCCTCCTCTGCGGTAGCATGAGCAGTATGTCCCTCCTGCCACAAGAACTCTCTGGAACGCAGGAATGGTCTGGTTTCCTTCTCCCAACGAACCACAGAACACCACTGGTTATATACCTTGGGCAGATCTCTGTAGGAATGAATGTCATTTTTGTAAAAATCACAGAACAAAGTCTCAGAAGTAGGTCTTACACACAATCTCTCCTGCAAGGGATTCAAACCACCGTGAGTCACCCATGCCACCTCAGGAGCAAAACCTTCTACATGATCTTTTTCTTTCTGGAGCAAAGATTCGGGGATGAACATAGGCAGATATACATTTTCTACCCCGGTCTCCTTAAACCTTGCATCCAACTGCTTCTGGATCAGCTCCCAGATCGCATAACCTGCAGGCTTGATCACCATGCATCCCTTGACGCTGGTATAATCGATCAGCTCTGCCTTCTTTACCACATCAGTATACCACTGTGCGAAATCCACATCCATGGAAGTAATCGCTTCCACCATTTTCTTGTCAGCCATTTCATTTCTCCTTTTCTTCTTTTTGACATAAGGGGGGGGACGTTCAGCCGCGCCATTCGCAAAGCCGCTCCTACGGAGCTCTCCGCTGCTTCGCAGCTATCTTTGCTCATAAGATGGCGCTCATTCCATAAGCAGAATGACATGCTCATTCATGCAAGCATGATTCGCCTGTCTTTCAGCTTATGGCTGAACTGGGAAGTTATATAAAAAAAGCCTCCATCCCCACTACAAGGGACCGAAGGCTCGGCGGTACCACCCTAATTAATGCCGCATGCCGCGACATCCTGCTTCTCTTACCGTTAACGCCGGTGTTACGCTGTATTTCCGGTACAATAAGCACTGTCACACAGGACTCCAAGGCAGGTTCGGGATATTTCACACAAGGGCCTCTCAGCCGCACCTAAAGTGCCACGCCCTCTCTCTGGGATGCTTCCTATCCGTACTAATCCTCTTCTTCGCCATTTTGCTACACTTTCTAAATGGAAAGTTCTTATATGGAGATTGTAGTGCATAAAGGTGGGAATTGTCAAGTACTAATCTTTTATTTCTAAAGAATTACTAACCCTTAGTCCCACTTCCTCGTCCAGCCACAGATCCCAGCCTGCCGGCGGTGTTTTGTAAACGGACGCGGAAGTGTACCACCCCTTACGGCAAGACAAGACTTGACGTCCCCCCACAAATGTATTATAGTATACTTAAGCTTTCAAAGCAAAAGGATGGTATACACTATGAAGAAAGAACTTTTCAGCATCCCCAACCTAATGGGATATTTCCGCATTATTATGATTCCGGTATTCCTGGTTCTGTATTATCAGGCCGAGACCCCGACCGATTATACCAAGGCCTTCGTGATCCTTGCCATCTCCATGCTTACTGATTTCTTCGACGGCAAGATCGCCAGGAAGTTCCACATGGAGACAGAGCTGGGCAAGGCTCTTGACCCCATTGCAGACAAGTTGACCCAGTTTTCCCTGGCCATCGCTGCCACATTACACTACCCGCTGATGATTATTCTGGTGGTCTTCTTTTTCCTGAAGGAATTATATATGGGACTTATGGGACTATATCTGAAGAAAAAAAAGAATATGTGGAATGGTGCCAAATGGTTCGGCAAAGTCAGCACCGGCATTCTGGATGTGGGAGTATTTGCTTTGCTTTTGTTTCCTAAGATACCGCCTCAGGTGGCTACGATGATTATCCTGATCATGTTGGCTAGCATGGTCTACGCACAACTGCGATACATGATGTTGCATGCATCTATTTTAAAAGAGGGGAAGACTGTCTGACGTCTTCCCCTAATCAGTTATTCCTCAAAATACCAGCATTTAATCCCATTCCTGTCAAAAAACTCCATCCAATCATCATCCGGCTTCTTATCTGTGATTATAGCGGACATCTCCTTCAAATCGCACATTTTAGAGAATGCCACCCGTCCAAACTTAGAGCTGTCCACCGCCAGAATGGTCTCCTTAGCGGAGCGCATCATCATCTGCTTCACTTGAGAAAACATCTCATTGCCATCGGTGATCCCCCGCTCCATATCCATCCCTTTACAGGAGAAAAAGGCTTTGTCCGCATTAAAATTGCCAATCCCATCCACGGTCTTAGGCCCCACCAACGCCAGATATCCTTCTCTCAGGCTTCCGCCGGCACAGATGATATTCCAGTCAGATACGTCGGAAAGCTCGATGAGAATCTCAATAGAATTGGTAATCACAGTCAGATGAGATTTGTCCTTGATCGCCTTTGCAATAAAAACGGATGTGGAGCTGGCATCCAACATAATATGTTCTCCGTCGCGGATCAACTGTGCAGCCAGTTCTGCCACCTTCTGTTTGCCCATCGTGTTGGCCTTCTTGCGCACGTTAAAGGGCATGTCGATACTGGTACTTTCATTTAACACGGCGCCACCGTAACTCTTGGTGGCCAAACCTTCTTTCTCCAGCTTCTCTAAGTCTCTTCTGATGGTCTCCTCGGACACACCGAACTGCTGACTGAGTTCACTGACTACTACTTTTCTCTCTTCCTGCAACTTCTCTAAAATGAGATTCCTTCTTTCAAGCGCTAACATGATGCGACCTCTCTTGTAAAAAACACTCTATTACATCATTCTCTCTTTTCATTGTACACTCTTGATTAAAAAAAAGCAACAAAATTTTCCATACAGTGTCTTAAAATATACAACTATTTAGCTCTAGCGACGTTCAGCACGCGCCCATTCGCAAAACCGCGCCTCCGGCGCTCTTCGCTACTTCGCAGCTCCTTTTTGCGAACAAGTCTGAAAGACTTGTTTGTAAGCAGGGCGCTCCCTCAGAGACGATATAGGGATGAAAATTCGTGCGAGCACGATTTTCATCCCTATATTGTCTCTGGCTGAACTGTTGACATAAAATCTCTTTTGAGAATCAATAGTTCTTCCAACTGCTTCAAGATATAGAACAGGATGGCCCGTGCTTCAAATTCCTGGCGCGTTTTGGGTAATTCCTGTTGTTCCATGGTGCGATAAAACTGATCCAGGCGTGTAATTATGGCTTCCGCTGTATTGCTTTTGTGATAACAGCTTTCAATTTCCTGCAGAAGATCTGCGATCTGCGCAGCTTGTACCGGAAGATGGCGGAGGCTTTTGATATTTTTGTAAATGCCTTGCAACACGATGCTTTGCTGTTCACGCATGCGGATATATTCCAATTCGTATGTGTCTGTGGGCCGGAACTGGTTGTTGTAATTGGCGGTGGCGCAAAGACCTGCGGCTTCCAGGCTTTTTTCTAACTTTTCAAAGGAGAATTCTGAATCGGATGTCTGGCTCTCTATGGCGACGCAATCAGTGGCAACACAATCGGCAACAAGGCATTTTGTAGCAAGATAACGACTCATATAATGCAAAACGGCCTTAATCTGAGTATCTACCTCACTTGCAAGCCTGTCAAATTCATCCTGCCGGCGATGCAGATGGAGGTTCACCAAAATACCTGTTCCGGTACCAATCAGGAAAATAAGAGCTTCATTTATGATAATCGAAAGCGACATGTTTTCTTCTGCCAAAAAATGCGTGACCAACACTGAGACACTGGTAATGGCCTCTGTCCAGCCCATATTAAGGCAAAGTAAGGCAAATAACAAAAGATATACACCGAAGGCCGGCAGTGTGAAACCCAATAATGCAAAAGAAACTGCCGCTAACACCAGGGCACACAGAAAAGCAATGCCCCTCTTAG
Source organism: Acetatifactor sp. (assembly GCA_045540075.1). Lineage (GTDB taxonomy): Bacteria > Bacillota > Clostridia > Lachnospirales > Lachnospiraceae > Acetatifactor. The sequence goes on from JAZQGM010000067.1 coordinate 3,881, forward strand.
CGGCACTTTTTACCGTCTCCCTCTTGGTTTTCTGTATACTTAATATGGTGATGATCCCGGCGGTGGAAGAATATCGCAGACCCAGTTCTCCGGCCAGCGCCAGAGACAGCAGCGATGCCAAAGTGATCTTCACACTTTTGATCCAGATTTCTTTGCGTAACAGGCGATTGATACCAGTCATTTGCAGCTCCTTTTCTATCCAAAATACGGTAACAGTTGAGACGCGCCATGGGCAAAGCCGCACGTAGCACGATGCTTTATGATATCATATTATTGCTTGGCTGTAAAGCAGACATGCGCCATCTTTGCAGATTCCTCTTGCCGAAAATCCCAACGCGTATTACAATAGAAGCTGACACATGCCACCGACCGGGAGGACAAGGATATGAATCGCGAAATCACATACCATATAGAAGATATACATGCAGGACAATCTGTCCGGGACTTTTTACAGGGTAAAGGGTATTCCAGGCAGAATTTGATCGAACTCAAAAAACATGAAGATGGTATCCTGGTGGACGGCGAGCCCCGGTATATGAATTATGTGCTTGGCACAGGGAATCTGCTGACAGTACGGATTCACGATGAGGAGTGTTCCGAGAAAATTCCACCGGTGGAACTTCCACTGGATATTGTGTATGAGGACGTGGATCTGTTGGTGGTAAATAAACCCGCCGGTATGCCCATCCACCCTTCTTTGAACAATTATGACAATTCACTGGCCAATGCTCTGGCCTGGTATTTTGAGAAGCAGGGAAAGCCCTTTGTCTTTCGCTGCATTAATCGCTTGGACCGGGACACTTCAGGACTGACGATCATTGCAAAACACATGGTCAGCGCCGGCATCCTTTCTTCCATGGTGGCCCGCCGAGAGATTCACCGGGAATATCTGGCCATTGTGAAAGGAATCGTAACGCCCACAGAAGGAACCATCGATGCGCCCATTGCCCGCAAGGGTGATTCCATTATCGAGCGAGTGATCGACCGGGAGAAGGGCGAGAGGGCCGTGACCCATTACAGGGTGCTGCAATCCCAAAAGGACTTAAGCCTTCTGTCTCTTCACTTAGAGACCGGCCGCACTCATCAGATCCGGGTGCATATGAAGTATCTGGGATTTCCACTGATCGGTGATTACCTGTATCATCCGGATATGACGCTGATCGGCAGGCAAGCCCTTCACTCACACAGGCTCACCTTCGTACATCCTATGACGAAGGAACGTCTTGATTTTGTTTCAAATTTGCCGGAAGACATGCTTCAGGTTATTGTAACTAAAAATACGTACAGGGTTGGCTGAACTGTTACAAAAAAATCATAATTTGTTCAAATTCTTTTTATACGGTGGACACAAATATCCTGTATCATAAAATCATGGAAGCAAGCCAGTAACAAGCAAACTCCTTTTTATAAACTTTTTCTTTTCATAACACCAGCAGAGGGATATCTGCTGGACCTCCTTTTTAAAATAAGAGACAATGCACCTCGAGGGCATTGTCTCTTTGTTTTGTTCTGATATTTAGCGCTTGGCATAAATAAGTCTGCATAATTTTAAAAAATAACGATTAAATCACTTGACAATGCAAGTTGTCTGTTTTATGCTGACAAGTGAAATTATTAAGGCTTCAAGAGAAAAATCTAACAAGAAACTGAAGGAAAGGTGACCAAAGATGAATTTAAAAAACTTAAAGATTAATTTCTTAGGAGACAGCATTACACAAGGCGTTGGAGCCAGCTGTCAAGAGCATGTTTATCTGAATCTCTTAAGTAAAAGTGTAGGACTTGCAGAAGCCAGAAATTACGGAATCAGCGGGAAGTCGGAGGCCAAGCGGTCTTAGGAAGAGTCCAAACAGCAACTCCTTGGCTCACAGAACGACATGGCTACGATCCGACTTGCATTACCCAGGGCGTTGGAGCCAGCTGTCAAGAGCATGTTTATCTGAATCTCTTAAGTAAAAGTGTAGGACTTGCAGAAGCCAGAAATTACGGAATCAGCGGG
>JAZQGM010000068.1:0-1849 GCA_045540075.1 Acetatifactor sp.
TTATCAAAGTTTTATTAATTTCCTGCTAAAAATTAACTTTACGATAGCCCTTTTCTTTTACTATCATACCCTTATTTTAACAAATCCAAACACAAAATGTCAGTTAAATTTCACATACAATGACAATTTCGTGAAAATGCACATATCCACATCATTTATTCTGTATATTAAGTATACCAATTTTTTACAAATCTTGCAATCACAACTTTTTATAAATACTACCAAAATAAATAAACTGATGGCGAACACCTTTCATTTCCGCCATCAGTTAATTTTACTTGCCACCAGTCGGATACGCTATCCCCTCCGGCAAAGGATCCCATTCATTCAATCCAAGCTCCTGTTTAAACTTCGCCTGTTCCATGGTAAGAGGCGGCAAATCCTCTTCCAGATACTTAAGCAGTTCATCCACACCCTGCCTGGTCTTATTATCAATCAGAAAAATCCGCTCACAACCTGCATTGATCATCCACTGTCTGACCATGGGAATATTGGCATAAGGAGAATCAATCTTGGTGATCACACCGATCAGCGGTCGCAGTATAAAAGAACGAAGACTGGCACTGAACAGATTAAAGGGTTCATCCGCCGCCTGAACGATGGCCACCACATCGGCTTCAAAAGAAAAGCATGCAAGTCCCACACTAAAACGTTTAGACTCTGCATACTCCCCGGGAGAATCTATGGTGTTATCCTCTGTGGTAGTATATTGTGTCTTTGTGTAATGAAGCTCTTCACCTTTCAAGGCCTGAGTAAGGGATGTCTTGCCCGCTTCACTTCTTCCCATCAAAAATAACTTTTTCATCTCACTTTATACTCCATTTTAACTTTTGTGAACATCACAAACCGCAAAACCCAGTTCCTCGTTAAAAAATCTGACAACAGCCTCCACCGCTGTCTGCACATCAGATAACCTTCCGGACACGATCAGTGAACCACAGAAGCGGTCCATAAAACAAATCTGCACATTGGCACTCTTCACCGCAATATCAGCAGCCACCACAACCGATTCCCAAGGGGTAAAACGGATCAACCCAATGGATTCCCCGGTATGATCCTCTCCCTCATGCACACCGATATGCAGCGCCAAATTCTGATACACACTTTTATCAGAAGGACTGATGACATGGGCAAGACACACTTCCTTCCCCGGCACACGTACCCGGGTCATACGAAGCTTCTTTCCTTTCAGATTCTCATAATCATTATGAAAAATTCTCTCTAAAAGCTGCTCCCTTGTTATCTGCATATAAGTACATCCTACCTCTTAGTAATCTTACAAACTACATACTCCAGCGAATCCCTGAAATACTCCACGATCTCAGTCATAGCAGACATCACATCGGAAATCTCCCCCGTGATGATCAGCGTGCCTGTAAATCGGTCAGCAAATCCAAGATAAATATTACCACTTTTCACTGCAATGTCAGATGCGATCACCGCAGACTCCGGCGGTGTCATATTCATAATTCCAATGGCTGACGAGCTGTAATCCACCTGAGGATTCAGTCCCAGCTTCTGATATATGATAGGATCCGGGCCGCCCATTACATGTGCAAAAGTAATTTCCTTGCCGGCCACCGTCTCCTGTACGATTCTGATTTGTTCTCCATGTTCATTTGTCATCTACTTATTCCTCACTTTCCAAAGATCATGAATCACTTATAATCATACTCTTAAGAGATGGGGTTGTCAAGTATAATTCTTCCTTGAGTTTCCGCAGTTTTATCCACATGATGCGAAAAGCATCTTGTTCCTTATGAACAACTTTCAGAAAATGCCCTAAATATAAGGAATCCTAGCCGTCTTTGTGGTAGAATTAAGGTGCGAATCAAAATCCTTACTAAAC
>JAZQGM010000069.1:0-6665 GCA_045540075.1 Acetatifactor sp.
ACTGACTACGATCAAGATGCACGTGACCATCACAAGGCTTGGCAGTGCACTGACAAAAATGCTATACAGACTCTCAGACTCCCTTCCCACACGAAGAACACTTCCATCTCCCAGTCTGACTGCATAATAAAATGTACTGCGGTCCAAAGTCCCGGACTTACGGATTGCCTGCCCCTCTCCATCAGCAAAAGCGGCCTTGATCTCCGGCCGCTCATTCAAGTTCTCTTTATTATCATAGACGGTCTGCCCTGCTTCATTATCGTAGACAATCTGCCCTGCTTCATTGATCAGCGTCACATGCAGCCCTTCGCTATGACCAATTCCACCGGATTTCTGAAGCTCTTCACCAAATCCATAATGTGCCATAAAGGACACATAAGTCTTAAGATCCTCCATGATCTGCCTGCAAAACAGGTCGTAATACACTACCGTGATCAGAAGCATGGTAGAGACGATTCCTACGATTGCCGTCAATACCAGTCTGGAATTAATCTTCTTTCTCATCTTCTTAACTTCCCATTACATATCCCACATTACGGACAGTCTTGATCTGACTGCCCTCTTCCTTTAACTTCTGCCGCAAGGTCTTAATGTGCATATCAAGAGTCCTGGACTCACCCTCGAAATCAATCCCCCAGACCTTGTCTAAGATCACCTGTCTGGTGGTAACGATTCCCGCATTGACCATAAGAAGCTTCAAAAGCTCATACTCTTTAAAGGTCAGCTCCACCGGCTCATCCTTCACCAAAACCGCATGACGCTCTCTGTCTAAAAGTACATTACCCAGCTTCAGGACCTTTTCCTTATCTTCCGGTTTGGCTACTCTTCGAAGCATAGCCTTTACCCTAGAGATCAGCTCCATGACCCCGAAAGGCTTGGTCATATAGTCATCCGCTCCCATATCAAGACCTTTTACTTTGTCAATCTCGGTGGTCTTGGCTGTGACCATGATAATGGGCACTGTGGATGTACCCTGACGAAGGCGCAGATTCTTAAGAATCGTCAGACCATCCTCGTCAGGCAACATAATATCCAGAAGAATCAGATCTGGCACCGTTTTTTCTACTGCTTTATAAAAAGTTGCAGCACAGTCAAACCCTTCCACCTGATACCCCACATTGGTCAGGGCAAAGGTCTCAATCTCCTGAATATTTCTGTCATCTTCTACTACGTATATCAGAGCCATATTGCTCATCCTTTCTGTGCTTAAGGAAGCTGATAACGCTCCTTATAAGCCAATACTTTACCTTGGAAATCCACGTTGTTCTTCTGCTTTATCTGACCCAGATATGCATGGGTCTCATATTCATCCTCACTGACCTGCAACAGACATACTGCAATGTTGGAGCAGTGATCCGATACCCTGGACAAATTGGTAGTGATATCTGACAGAATGAATCCAAGTTCTATGGTACATTTTCCCTTGCGGAGTCTCTTTACATGTCGCTGCTTAATTTCTTTATTCAGATCATCAATAACCTCCTCCAGAGGCTCCACCTGCTTTGCCAGTGGCAGATCTTCTTCAGAGAAGCTCAGCATGGTAAGCTTCAAAATATCATGGATGGCTCTGCCAAAGGTATACAGCTCGTTCTGCGCCTTCTCGGAAAACTGAATGGATTTGCGGTTCATTTCCTCCGCTGCCCGCATTACATTCAGTGCATGGTCAGAGATTCTCTCAAAATCACCGATACAGTGCAATATCTCGGACAAGGTATGACTGTCTCTCTCCGGCAGATTCTTGGAGCTTAGCTTCACCAGATAAGTCCCCAGTTCATCTTCGAAACGGTCTACTTCAGCTTCCAACTGTGCCACTCTGTCTGCCTTCTCCTGACTGTACTCACCAATCAACTCCAGAGACAGATTCATGGCTTCCTCCGCCAATCCAGCCATGGTAATGGCTACATTACGGCTTTGCTCCACTGCGTAGGAAGGCGTGTCTAAGAAACGTGCATCCAGAAGCTGCAGCACACTTGTATTCCCTATGCTCTCCTCCTGCTTCTCCTCATCCTTGATAGTCAGGCTTGCAAGCTTTACCAAGCCTTTAGAGAACGGTAGCAGACACACAGTAGCCACAATATTAAAGGTAGTGTGCACAACGGCGATTCCTGTCTGATCTGCCGGTGTTCCCATAAAAGGGAAAGGCCGTACTGCATTGATCAGATAAAAACCTGCCATGAATAATATAGTACCGATGATATTAAAATACAGATGAACAAGCGCAGCTCTTCTCGCATTCTTAGAAGCACCGATGCCTGAGATCATGGCTGTCACACAGGTACCGATATTCTGCCCCATGATGATAGGAATGGCAGCTTCATAGCCGATGGCTCCTGTCATACACAGCGCCTGCAGGATACCTACAGATGCAGAAGACGACTGAATCACTGCTGTCAAAATCAGACCTGCCAACAGTCCTAAAATAGGATTGGAGAATCTGGTCAGAATACTGGTAAATTCCGGCACATCTCTCAGCGGCTTTACCGCTTCAGACATGGTATCCATACCAAACATCAAAATCGCAAAACCAATCAGAATCGTAGCCGCATTCTTCAACTTGTCTTTCTTAGAAAACATAATGATCGCCACACCAATCAACGCCAATACCGGCGAGAAAGATGTAGGCTTCAACAACTTCACAAAAAAGGAATCACTCTCGATCCCGGAAAGGGTCAGAATCCAGGAAGTCACTGTAGTACCGATATTGGCACCCATAATGATACCCACAGCCTGCTGCAGCTTCATGATCCCTGAGTTAACAAAACCGACTACCATTACCGTGGTAGCGGATGATGACTGTATGACCGCTGTGACACCGGCCCCCACCAACACAGCCTTTAATGGATTATTGGTCAACTTCTCCAAAATACTTTCCAAACGTCCGCCGGAAGCCTGAGACAAACCGTCTCCCAACAGATTCATTCCGTAAAGGAATAATGCCAGACCTCCCAACATCGTCAATAAATCAAAAAAATCCATAACTTATCCTCTCTCTTCTTTTCTCTTTGTACCATTCTATAATAACTTATCTTTGTAAATTGTATAACCAATCAAAGTAAAAGTTATGTAAAATCAATGTAAAATCCAAGGAAAAGCATTACTTTTTTTACGCCACATATAAAAACACACCGGTATTGCCGCCAAAGGGAACAACATGCCGGTCAATAATCCCAGCTTCATTCCCAATTGTTCCGGCAACAATCCCAGGGAAAGCGCAACCTCTGTGGCTGCCCAGCTACCCACTACTGCATCGGCAACAATCCCCACCAGCTGCGGTGCCACTGAAGCCCCCAGATCACCACCGGCTGCCATCAATGCATAGATAAACACTCCCCCTGCCGGAAATCGTTCGGAAGCCACAATCAGATTTCCGGGCCACAGCATGGATGTACAGAATCCTGTGAAAGCACAGGCTGCCAGTCCCACCACTGGGTTTTCCGTTAAAGCTGCCGTCAAATAACAGATGGTAGCACCCACAGCTCCAAAGAAAAGCACCACCTCAATCTCTTTCCCTATTTTGGCATAAAGAGTTCTCCCCAGGCCAAGCATGGCTGCAAATAATGCCACACCAAATACATCCCCCCAGACCTTGGGTATCTGCAGTGTCTGCTCCAGATATCCGGAGCTCCACTGAGCCATATTACACTCTGCTGCACCTCCAAGAAATATAGCCGCCACACAGACCCAGATCCCTTTGTTTTTCAACAAATGCAAGGTTCCTGATATCTTCTTGGGCGTCTCCATCTGTGTCTCTTTGCCCCTGCAAAGAGACACATGGACACTAATGGTACCAGCGCAAACAAAAGTGCCAGCCACTGCCAATGTTCTCCTCCTTTCAGCTTTAAAAACAACGTGCTGATAATGATCACTGCCACCACGCCCCAGGCATATACCGAGTGGAGCTTACTCATCTCTCGATCCGGGTCCTTAGCCGGAAGCGATGCGATCACAGGACTGATCAACACCTCTCCAAATCCGGCACCCGCTGAGAAGATCACTGTGCCCAATATCAGCCCAATGTACACAGACTCCGGAAAAAGAAATGGCCACAGTGCATATATCACCAGACCTGTCACAGTTAAAACCGGCATCGTCTTCACCGCTTTGGATATCTGAAATTTGTAAGAGAAGAAAGAAAAAACCAAATCCACTATAAGCTGCGTCACAAAATTGACCAACACCAACAACCCCAAAAGCGAGTAAGAAATTCCGTAAAGAGAACGAAATGTCAAAAACAATACAGGAGATAAGTTACCTGCGATGGACATGGACAAATTACTGGTATAACAGGCATATTTCAAACGTTTTATTTGATTGATTTCTTTTGTTTTCATAGAATAATCTAATGCCTCCTTAGGAATTCTGCTTTTTTACAAGCAGTTTCAAAATACTTCTATAGTATATCAGAACCACCGAAATTTGCAATGACTTTACCCAAGTATTTTATGCACATTCTTCGGTTCCTTTCATATAATAAAAAAAAGCCTGGAGAATACTTATGGCTCTTATTGTCCTAGATGCCGGCCATGGAGGAGGATGACAGTAAATAGGGCAATATTAATTTAAGTGTTGCGATGTCGCAATTACAACAATCCAAGCAAGGATTTCCACATCTTCCCTGCCTTGGTAATCTCTCCATCCGGATTGCGGTAACCAAGCACCTTGGACTGGTAGCCGTTAACCGCCACCTTGAACTTGTTGCCGGCAATCTGATCCAGTTCTCCCAGATATCTTCCCTGCTTCTTCAGAAGCTTCTGCAGGGGCAGAACCACCGCATGCTTCCGATTGATCACATTGGACACTGTTACTGTCTTACTAAGAGTCTGCTTTCCGGCAATGCCATCCAGACCGGCCTTGCAGCACATCTGTACCTCACGGACAAAATCCTCATGAGGATAATCACCGTCTTTTACGATGCCGTTCTGCTTGATATGATCAGGCACTTCCACCACCCAGTAATACTTAACCTGGCTCTTGAAAATATCCCAGGAATTGCAGGCACGAGCTGCCTTTTGGGATGCCGGGTCATTGATGTATACCATACCATTCTGGTACCCATAAGCCACCACATAATGCCCGGAGCTTGTCCAGAGACCTTTACCCATGCAGGCAATAAGCCAATTGCCCTTCTGGAGCTCTTCCAAGGCTTGTATATGTACTACAAGGTGTGGATAGCCGTATACGTTGCTTGTGTTCAATCTGCGCACTACAACGCCGTAATAGGCCGCCTGTGCCACAGGGTAACTGTAGCTGGTGCCGGACTTGTACACCTTATAGCCACGCATTCTCGCCCAGGATGCGCAGGTCATAGGGTCAATGTAGGGGCTGACAATGGCAGCGAGCACATCAGCAAGGGCTGTAGGTCCGCATCCGGCACTCTTGATCGTGCTGCTCTCTTCATCTACTGCATAAGGCAGGCTGCCCCATTTACTATCATTCTGTTTATAATCTGCTGGTCTGATCATTGTCGTTTTCCTCGCTTTCATCTTTTTCAATCTGTGCTGCATGCTCCACCCGCTTTTTTATGTACCTGACAATGGGCATCATGAATGGCGGCATATCCACTCCGATATCAAGCATATTTTCCAGAATGCTTATGATTTCATTGATCACCAGCCACACCGCTGTTACTGTTGCCACCACGAAGGGAATCGTCAGTTTGATTCCGGCTGTATGTATCGTATAATTGATTAGGATATCAACCCAGGCACCGATCACTACCAGAAGCCACATACATACTTTTTTTATGATGCCCCTGATGCTCTTATAGCTGTTGATGTCCTCTGTGCGGTACTTTGCCGCGAACAGACCGGTGACATAATCGACGATGTTACACCCTACCAGTAAAAATACAGGGATGGCCAGAATGCCAAGCCAGCTCATCAGGGCTGATACTACTGCAATTACTGTTGCTTTGATTTTGTCCATAAAATCCTCTCTTTCCAGGCGGTATGCCGCCCCTTTCCTCATTACTCACTCACTTCTGTCCAATAGCTCGGCATCGCGTCAGGGCTGTAAACATTGCCGTCAACAAGAGACTTATAGAGCTTTCCGTTATAGTCCACTATGTCACCTGTGTTATAAGCATCGTGTGCGCCTGTAGGCTGTGCCCATATTGGATAGCCGCTATCATTTAAGCCAATAGGTGCATATAACGCTGGTGTGGTGTCTGGTGTCCATTCTGCGGCACTTGTGTGCGCCTGTACAACTTTATATAGCTGTGGGTCGCCTACTGCGTTTGTGCCGTATGTAAAGCGCTCCCCCGCAGCGTAATTTTTACCCACTACATAAGCGGGAAATACGGTTGCTACTTCCATTGCTTGTTCTTCTGTGATTGTCTGCACATACATTTGCAAAGCTCGCCTTAATTGTTCTGCTGCCTGTAATTTGTTCATTTACTCCACCCCCAGCAATGTATTTAAAATCTCTTCTGTGCTCGGCTCTCGCTCTGGCTCTGGGATCTCTGGAATCTCTAAAGCCGTAAAGCTTACCACCTCTGTACCATCCTCGTTTAGCTCAATATCGCAAAAGCCCCTTGTGGCTGTAATACCCTCTACCATATCGTCTGGTACTACGGCATAATCTTCACCGTATGGATTGCGACCCCATGCGCTGTTGGTCTGTATGTCTCTTACTGCATAATCGCCATAGGTGGCTTTTGAGATTAC
>JAZQGM010000070.1:0-3994 GCA_045540075.1 Acetatifactor sp.
CTATGTCTGCGACTATGCAGGCAGTACCAGCCATGTACTGAATGAGCAGGGAGAAGTGGAGAATGCATATCTGTATGATGCTTTTGGAAACATCACTGCAAGTGCGGAAAATGTACCGAACCGCTTCTGCTACACAGGGGAGCAGTATGACCGTATCCCGAACCAGTACTATCTGAGAGCCAGATACTATAACCCTGTCATCGGTAGATTTACCCAGCAGGATACCTATCTGGGAGCAGGGCTGAATCTGTATGTATATTGTAACGGAAATCCTCTTAGCTATGTGGATCCAAGCGGCCATAATCCGACAAGTGCGTCTGAAAATAAACAGTTACCAATGGTAATACCCCAGCCGGATACACAGTTACCAGCGGTGGTAAATAAGCCAACGGTTTCTAACAAGCCAAATACACCGGATGCTCCACAATCAACTGCTTTGATGGTGATACCTCAGCCAGGTACACAGTTGCCGGTTGTTTACCAGCCATTCAACTATGGAATTCCTGCGAGTCCGGGAGGAGATACCGGTCCAAGCACATCCTTGGCACCTGTAGCCCCATTTGGCTCTTATGAGATAGTGCCATATCGAAACGATTCAGGAACCGGTCCTTTAGATACAGCACAGAGAAGTGCTGTTGTGGAGGCGGTTAGTGATGCTGGGGGTGAGAGTGGTAGTACTTCAGATAATATAGTGTATAGAGCACTTAATCAAAAGGATTATGAAAGATTAACTCAAGGATTAGGCTTAGAAGCTAAAAATCCGAATGGAGCATGGTCTTTAAAAGAACATTTAGTTAGTGGCTCTGGCAAAAAATCTTGGGAAAGTGATCCATTTATTTCTACTACCTATGATTTGGATGTTGCAAGGGGATTTAATGAGTCGGGTAGTAAATTGGGTATTGTTGCAATTGATTTAGATAAAGTTACATCAAATACATATAAGGGCTACGAAATGTTTCCAAGAGTAAATGGAGTTGAAGGATTGCCATATCACTATTCTGTTTGGCAACAAGAGGTATCTGTTTATCAGAATATTCCGTTAGAAGCAATTGTAGAGTTTTTAGAGTAAGGGAAGGAGTAAGCAAATGGATATTTATTATGAGCAGATAAACCAACTCGTGCAGGATTTATTAATTCCTGCACGAGTGGAAAAATCTATTAACAAAGAAGTTTTTAAAAAATTTTATGAGATATTAGTTAAGATTGAGAATGAGGTACAAGGGAAAGACGATATTTCTCGAAGAATAGTGGGATTGCTATTTTTTATATATTGTTCATTATCAGATGAAATAGTGACAGATGATTATAGAGATGAGCTATTTAGAGCGGTTGGGAAACTTGAAGATATTCTAGATAGAATATTTTGGGATTCGCCATTTAAGGAGTAAGAGGAGTATGGCAATATACTTTTATAAAGTCAATGAAGAGTATGGTTGTTTTTCAAATTTTTCTCATCATGGCTTTGAGTTGGATGGGAAATGGTGGATGACAAGTGAACACTATTTTCAAGCACAGAAGTTTTATGGAACAGAATATGCAGAAATAATTCGTTTGTTGGACAATCCTATGAAAGCAGCTGAAATGGGAAGAAATCGCAATTTACCATTAAGAGAAGATTGGGAAGAGGTTAAAGATGATGTTATGAGAAAAGCAGTATATGCTAAGTTTTCTCAGAACATTGAATTGAAAAACATTTTACTCAATACAGATTCAGAATATATCGTAGAGAATACATCCAATGATTATTACTGGGGATGTGGAACAAATGGTTCTGGAAAAAATATGTTAGGTATTATTTTGATGGAGATAAGAGAGAAGTTGAAGCTTTCGTAAGGCGGATTATTGATTTAGGTCTCCACATAAGTATATTCAAAGTTTTAATTGAATAGGAAATATAAGAGCCAGCTGTACTTTGAGTGTATCAGCTGGCTCTTGCATTATGTAATATTCTCATCCATATCCGTCCACTGGAACTGTGTCTTGGTGTCATACTGGCGATTGCTAACCATTAGCTCCGTATCGCTATCAAGTCGGACTTTCTGGAAATAGTAGCCCTTATTCATAAAATATTGAGCCAGTTTTATTTTCATGATATAAAGGATTTCTTGTCAAGGATGTAAATACTGCCATCTCCCATCGTCAGGCAAAACACCGAGGTGCCATGTACCGTAAGAGCGACAGTGATGATGCAGAAGCGATTGCCCTAGCAACCTTAAATATGCTGGATAAGCTTCCAGATGTTTGTCCGAATGATGCGTACTGGTCGCTTGGTCAGTTAGTGCACCGTAGGGATAATATCATGAAGCAACGAATCAGACTGTTAAATCAGTTGCATGAGCAGTTGTGTATTGCGTATCCGTCTTACAAGCGGTTTTTTAAAGATATCAGCAGACCAACGGCTTTGTATTTCTGGGGTAATTATCCATCTGGAAAGTATCTGAAGAGCAAGTCAGTGGAAGAGCTGAGAGCGGAACTGGTTCCCATCAGTCACAACAAATGTTCAACCAAGACCTGCCAGAGAATCTTGGATGCGGTAGCCGGTGATAAGGTAAAAAACAATGCTTACCAAGATGCCAGAGATATGGTGACGCTTAGTATTGTCAGCGATATACAGCATTATGATAAACAGCTCGCGGAAGTGGAGGAAATGCTGAAAAAGATGTATAAGATGCTCGGCTGTACGCTTACAACCATCCCAGGGGTAGAGGTCGTCACAGCAGTAAAGATTCTTGCTGAAATTGGTGATATCAAACGTTTCCCGAATGCTAATAAGCTGGCACAGTTTGCTGGGATAGCTCCACTTCACTTATCATCCAGTGGTAAGGGTAAGGATGTGGCTACCAAACAGGGCAACAGACGATTGCAGGCAACGTTTTACTTTCTTGCCATCCAGATGGTGCAGGTATCCTCAAAGGGTACGATACGCCATCCTGCCTTTCGTGCATACTACGAGAAGCGCATAGCAGAAGGAAAGACCAGCCAGCAGGCACTGATTTGTATATCCAGACGTTTAATCAGTGTTATTTATGGGATGTTAAAGAACGGTACGGAGTACCGCATGCCAGTAGTGGAAAGTCTGGCGAAAAGTAGTAGAAAAAATGGCAAATATGTAGTAAACTTTTAAGCAGATGTAAAGGTCGGCTTTGGGAAGTGTATTCATTTTTCGGGGTAGGGTCATCGGCTTGGATTGTTATAAGGGTAAAGAGTTTTTGTCAAGAGTGGTAGTAAAGGAGATGCCAATCTGATGCTCCACAGTGTGAGAACAGCAGAGGGCATACTGGCTGAGAACCGCTATGCTTACGATGGAAACGGCAACATAACCGCCAAGTCAGGTCTTTACGGTGAGTACCAGTATAGCTATGATGAGCTGAACCGCCTGACGCAAGAATGCTTTACCGCAGCCGGACAGGGAAGCCTGTCACCGGATAGTTATACAACCCGTTTCACTTACGACGGGGCAGGAAACCGTATCTCCATGGAGAAGGGCGGCATCAGCCATCTCTACACCTACGATAACTGTAACCGTCTCGTTCATGAGCAGGCAGGGGACAGCAGCATATCCTATACCTATGATGTATGCGGTAACCTGATCACGGACGGAAGCAATACTTACAGCTATGATGAACTGAACAGATTGTCCCGGATAACCACAGAGGACGGTCATGTACAGTGTAACCGTTATGATGCAGAAGGACTGCGTGCAGAGATGGAAGAAGATGGCAGACTGGTGCAGTTCATCTACAACCATAAGGGCGAGGTCATCACGGAAGAGACCGGAGAAGAAGGACTGTTACGCTATATCCGAGGCCTTGGAATCGTCAGCTCCGACAGCGAGCAGGCAAAGACCTACTATCACTATGTCTGCGACTATGCAGGCAGTACCAGCCATGTACTGAATGAGCAGGGAGAAGTGGAGAATGCATATCTGTATGATGCTTTTGGAAACATCACTGCAAGTGCGGAAAATGTACCGAACCGCTTCTGCTACACAGGG
>JAZQGM010000071.1:0-8981 GCA_045540075.1 Acetatifactor sp.
GTATGATTTTGCACATCCAATCGAGGATGCGATTGAAGGAATCAGTCATTCTATCTGTACACTGGAATTTGAAGATCACAGACCATTGTATGACTGGGTGGTTCGAGAATTGGAATACGAGAATCCGCCGAAGCAGATTGAGTTTGCAAAGCTGTATCTGACCAATGTGGTAACCGGTAAGCGTTACATTAAGAAATTGGTAGAAGAGAAGATTGTAGATGGTTGGGATGACCCACGTCTGGTTTCTATTGCTGCTCTTAGAAGAAGAGGATTTACACCGGAGTCTATCAAACTGTTCGTAGATCTGTGTGGTATTTCCAAGAGTCAGTCTTCTGTGGATTATGCTATGTTGGAGTATTGTATCAGAGAGGATCTGAAAGCTAAGAAGCCTCGTATGATGGCTGTGCTGGATCCCATTAAGCTGGTGATCGACAATTATCCGGAAGGGCAGACAGAGATGCTGGAGATTCCCAATAACCTGGAGAATCCGGAGCTTGGAAGTCGTCAGGTGCCTTTTGGAAGAGAGCTTTATATTGAGAGAGATGACTTTATGGAAGTGCCTCCCAAGAAGTATTTCCGTATGTTCCCGGGCAATGAAGTGCGTCTGATGAATGCGTACTTTGTGACCTGTACAGACTTTGTGAAGGATGCAGAGGGCAATATCACTGAAGTTCACTGCACCTATGACCCTGCATCCCGGGGTGGTAACAGCCCGGATGGCCGTAAGGTAAAGGGAACGATCCACTGGGTACCGGTACCGGAAGCGATCAAGGCGGAAGTAAGATTGTATGAGAATATCATCGATGAGGAGAAGGGGGTTTACAATGAGGACGGAAGTCTGAACTTGAATCCCAATTCTCTGACAGTGTTGAAGGAGTGTTATCTGGAGCCTGCTTTTGCAGGAGCCAAGGCTTATGACAGTTTCCAGTTTGTTCGTCAGGGCTTCTTCTGTGTGGATGCCAAGGATTCTAAGCCGGAGAAAAAAGTATTTAACCGTATTGTGTCGCTGAAGAGTTCTTATAATCTGCCGAAATAAGATCGGGCCAAGCGGTGCGGGTAAGGATGTGAAATTATGTACGATCTGACCATAGAATTGCAGAATCATAGTGACAAGTGCCTATATGAGCAGATATATGAGCACATCAGGCGAGAGATAAGAGAGGGGAAGCTTCTTTGTGGAGAGAGGCTTCCCTCTACCCGTTCTCTGGCGGATTATCTGCAAGTGTCCAGAAGTACCGTGGATGTGGCCTATGGGCAGCTGCTCAGCGAAGGCTATATCGAGTCCAGACCATACAAGGGTTACTTTGTGTGTCGGATGGAGGAGTTGTTTCGGTTGGAAACCGGAGGTAAGCCGGGGGAGTTGGAGAGAGCCGGTGTTAAAAAGAATGGTGATGCCCTGGGAGATGGCGTTGTTAAAAAGAGTGGTGTGAAACAAAGTGATAAAAAAGCCGGGTTGGAGTCCGATGCTGTGAAATATGATTTCTCACCCAACGGAATCGATATGAGCGGTTTTCCTTTCAGTGTATGGAAGAAGATTACCAAGAATGTACTCAGTGATGGAAGTACCGGTTTATATTTGTTAGGTGAGCCCCAGGGCGATTATGAATTGCGACTGACTATCAGCCGTTATCTGCATGCTTCCCGGGGAGTGAATTGCAGCCCAGAGCAGATTATTATCGGTGCCGGTAATGATTATCTTTTGCTATTGTTAGAAAAGCTTTTAGGTCCCAATATCAAGATTGCCATGGAGAATCCTACTTATAAGAGGGCATATCGGATTTTCAAGTCATGTGGGTATGAGATCGCTGCGGTTGCCATGGATGAAAGTGGTATGCAGGTGAAAGCTTTGGAACAAGAGAATGTGACAGTGGCATATGTGATGCCTTCCCATCAACATCCTACCGGCGTGGTCATGCCTATAGGCAGGCGGACAGAATTGTTACATTGGGCAGATCAAGAGGAGGAACGCTTTCTGATCGAGGATGATTATGACAGTGAATTTCGTTATCGCGGTAAGCCCATTCCATCACTGCAGTCCTCTGATAAGCATGGAAAAGTGATTTATATCGGTACTTTTTCTAAGGCCATTGCACCGGCTATTCGAATCAGTTATATGGTATTGCCGCAAGTTCTAATGGAGCGTTATCACAGATACTGTTATTTTTATTCTTCTACGGTATCCAGGATAGACCAGCGTACCTTAGATGAATTTATCCGTGACGGTTATTTTGAGCGCCATCTGAATAAAATGCGCAAGCTTTATCGGGCAAAGCATGAATTGATGTTACAGTGTCTGGAACCTTTTTCAGAACATTTCAGACTTTCTGGGGAAAATGCCGGTCTGCATCTATTGTTGACTTCAACGGTAGGAGCAACAGAAGAGGAATTGATCAAAAGGGCAAGAGAGCATCAGGTGAAGGTCTATGGCCTTTCGGATAGTTTGATCGGGGAAATTCCGGAAAGCGCAGGAACTGTTTTGGTGGGATTTGGAGGGCTTACACAAGAGCAGATTATAGAAGGAACTGAGCAATTGAAAAAAGCATGGCTGTAATGTAATGCACAGCCATGCTGTACGTGGTAGGATCACTGTGGATCCTCTTCGTCAAAGAACTCTTCCACTTCGGTGGCCGTTTCAGAAGTCAGTGCTTCTTCGGTTGCTGCTTCAGTGGGTTGAGCATCTGCCTCAGTTTTGCTGTGGGGGTCTACATTGGTTGCAGACTCTTCACGATTAAGGGGTACGTAACTGCGGGAAGCTGCATCGTCCAAGTCTTCAAAGTTGTCAAGATCTTCTTCCTCTTCTTTGTTAATTGAGGACATAATATCTTTTTTCTGAAGATAATAATAAGCAGCAGCTGCAGCAGTTGCCAACCCGGCAGTTGCAAGCAAAAATTTCCCGATTTTTTTAGACATAAGTTTGCTCCTTTCAATACTTTGTGTTATATTTATATTAATACTATTTTGAGGAAAAGAAAAGAGATTATGTATGAATCTTTTATTAAATTTTTCCAAATAGTTCAGCCAGAGACGATATTCGGATGAAAATCGTGCTCGCACGAATTATCATCCGTGTATCGTCTCTAAGGGAGCGCACCGCTAATAAACAAGTCTTTCAGACTTGTTCGCAAAAGAAAGCTGCGAAGCAGCGAAAAGCCCTGAAGGGGCGATTTTGCGAATGGGGCGCGGCTGAACGTCACTAAGTCAGCTTATGGAGGCCTTAAAATGAACGCTAAATTTTTCGATTTAAAAAAAGAAAAGCAGGACAGAATGATCAACGGAGCACTGAAAGTCTTTGCTATGCAAGGCTATCGTCATGCCAGTACAGACGAAATCGTAAAAGAGGCAGACATCAGTAAAGGCCTATTATTCCATTATTTTGGAAGCAAGATCGGTCTGTATACTTTCATTTATGACTATAGTGTAAAATTTGTAACATTAGAGCTAAGAGCCTGTATAGATCCTTTGACATCGGATCTGTTCGATCTGATGAAGCAGATGGAGCAGGCCAAGATGCATGTGATGAAAGCCTATCCTTATATGCAGCAGTTTCTGAACCGCGCCATGTATGAGAATGTCAGTGAAGCCCTTCTTGCCGTGGAGGAAAAGAGAAATATCTGGATGGAAGCCTGCGAAAACTGGTATCAGCAGGTAGATCTGTCCCTGTTGCCTTTCGGTGTGGATGGGATCAAGCTTCGTAAGATGCTGGAGCTCACTATAAAAGGGCTGATGTTGGAACGGCTTGAAGACCATTCCTTTCAGCCCGAGATGTTGTATGCAGAGATCTGCGATTATCTGGATATGATGAAGCGCATTGTGTATCGTTAAATTGTTGTTTTATTTGGACATTTTGTAAGGGCCGTCTGCAGGATAGCCGCCCTTCAGCTTCTGCATACCGCGCTGGATGGCGTCCTTGGAGTTCTTCCAGTCGGCGTCCTTATTACGATAGTCAAATTTTTCAATCAGCCACGCCACATCTTCCGCGATGCGGTTCATATTCTCTTCCATCAGAGGAAGCACCACGTTGTAAAAGGACTCTTTGTCCTTATCGGAAAGCTTTTCATCTGCAGCCTCGCACAAATCTTTAAAGTGAGACAGGCAGAATCCTTTGCTGTTCTTCACTTTTTCCCTAAATTCCTCATCCCTTTTGTACATATAGAAGAAGGTCTCCAGGTAACGGGCATAAGTGTCCTTATATTGGTTACATATGTAACAGGATGCCTCCTTATCTGCAATCCACATACCGATGGCATTGCTACTTTGAGCAGTTTTACGGAACTTGTCCTTAAGGGTGGTCTTGCCCGGATGGAAGGAGGCAAACTGGTTCTTCATTTCACCTATCATTCTCATATAATGGGTTTTTAAGATCCATGCGTTACCCAGGGTGTTGCCGTAATCAAACATTTTCTGAAAATGCATACGGCAAAAGCCTGTCTTGTCAGTCATGTCGCGGATATCTGCCTCCATATAAGAAGAGCCGGAGCCCAACACAAAATCTAAAAGGTCTTGTTCAATCGCACGTTCAATAAAACAAAAAGGACACTCATCATGAGCATTCATGGCATCGTTAAGTGGTATGGTGTAAAGTTGTTCTTTCATAATAGCTCCCTTTCTTAGTACTTAAATATAGTTTATAGGATAATGGACAAAAATGCAACAAGATAATTAAAGTGTTACATAAATGTGGCAAATCTGTAATAAATTGTAAGGTAAACTTAAGAAAAATTAACTTGTGTTCTTTGTGGATTCCAGTTAAACTATAAAGTAGAATATGTGCATAAATCGTAAATTTTTAGTGTAAAAAGAAAATGGTGAGTTAGTAGTGGTTTTTAGTAGTTTAGAGTTTTTGCTTTATTTTTTACCCATTTTTATAGTTGTTTACGGGTTGACCCCGAGGAAATATAGAAATGTAACGCTTTTGATGGGAAGTCTTGTTTTCTATGGATTTGGAGAGCTGAAATATATAGGCTTGCTTGTGGCTTCTCTGGTAATTAATTATCTTCTGGGGCGTGAACTGGCGCCGGGTAGGCGTAAGACTAAGTGTAAGGATAACAGAAGAAAACAGTTACTTGTATGGGCTGTTGTGGGCAATGTGGCAGTTTTGGCACTGTTTAAAGGGACACCTGACTCAGTGGGATTGCCTCTGGGGATCAGCTTCTACACATTTCGAATATTGTCATATCTGATAGATGTTTACCATGGTGAGATTAACAAGGAGACCTCCCTTACTAAGTTTGGGGCTTATGTGACCATGTTTCCACATTTGTTATCAGGTCCCATCACGTACTATGGAGAAGTACAAGAACAGCTAGATGACAGGAGAATCACTGCAGTAGGGATTCAGGATGGTCTTAAGATTTTTACCATGGGTCTGGCTTCCAAGGTGTTGTTGGCAGACAGGATAGGTTTGTTGTGGAAACAGGTACAGACCACCGGTTTTGAAAGCATCTCCACACCCCTTGCCTGGTTGGGGGCAGTTGCTTATTCAATGGAGATTTATTTTGACTTCTATGGATATTCTCTGATGGCCACGGGACTGGCAAGGATGCTTGGATTTGACTTGCCGGAGAATTTCAGGGAGCCTTATCTGGCAAGAGGTGTCAGGGATTTCTACTGCAGATGGCATATGACATTGGGCAGGTGGTTCAAAAAGTATGTGTATATCCCACTTGGAGGAAATCGCAAAGGACAGATGCGCACCGTATTACATCTTTTCATCGTGTGGATACTCACCAGTGTGTGGCATGGAACTACGGCTAATTTTATGGTGTGGGGCATGTTACTTTTGGCTTGTATCTTATTGGAAAAATGGCTGGATTGCTATGCCTTTTATCAAAAAATGCAGATACTTCCCAGACTGTACCTGTGGGTGGTAATCCCGGTGAGTTGGATGTGTTTTGCCATTCCGGAGATTTCACAACTTAAGATTTATCTGGGAAGGATGTTTGGGTTGATGGAAGGGATCAATGTAAATAGCACTGATTGGATACGGGCACTGGGAGATTACAAGTGGCTCGTTCTCCTGTGTATGGTATCATGTACCCCCCTTGTGCGAAGATTGTTCCGGTTTGGAAAGGAGCGTCTCTTAGGACAGATTGCTTTGGGGGTGTTATTCTGGATATGTGTTGTACGGCTGATGGATGCGGGGGACAATCCATTTATGTATTTCAGGTTCTAGGAGGGAACGGATGTTTTTGAAAAAGTGGTCTTATTTGATACTATTTCTGTTGTGCGGAGGCTGTATACTGACCGCAACAGATTCATGGACGGCAGCGAGAGAACCCGGAAGGAAAGCAGGCGGATGGCTGATGGCTGCGGGAGATACAGTGGTTTCTATGCTGAAGGAAAATACCGATGCCGGCATTCCTGCCTTGGGTGAGGTGGTGGAAAGGGAAAGCGGTGGGATGCAGATAGGGGATGATCATCCGACCAAAGGAGAGCCTGCACCAGTCAATAAGGTGGAGGATCAGAAGCTGCCGGAAGAAATACAGCCGACTTTCGTTGAAAATCAAGTTAGTGGTGATACCTTGCAAGACGGGACGGCAGAGAGTGATACTACGGAAGTTACTTACCGGGATCCTTCAGAAGTGGTATATACCACGGTGGAGGATGAATATTTTAGTGATGCTGTGTTTATCGGTGATTCCCGAACGGTGGGTTTGTTCGAATATGGAGGTCTGGAAGAAGTGACTACCTTTTATGCTTCTACAGGACTTACCATATTTAAACTGTTTGAATCTAAGATAGAGGTTCCAGGTCAAAAGGAGAAGATAACCATAGAACAGGCTCTGAGTGAGCAGCAGTTTTCCAAGATATACCTGATGTTAGGGATCAATGAAATGGGAAGAGGGGACTTGGAAGGGTTTTTAGCCAAGTATAGTGAGGTGCTCACCCATCTGAAAGAGCTGCAGCCGGATGCCATTATTTATCTGCAGGGAATTATGAAGGTTACTACAAAGCGCTCTGAGCAAGGGGACTATATCAGCAACCCGGGGATTGAAGAGCGCAATGAAGGGATTGCCGCTCTTGCCGACAATGTCAAGGTATACTATCTGGATGTCAATCCACTGATCTGTGATGAAAGTGGCGGCATGGAGCCTTCTTATACCACAGATGGCGTACATTTGAAGGCAAAATATATCCCCATGTGGAAAGATTTTTTAAAACAACACGCAGTAGTACTTGACTGACGCCTCCAAAATATGTATTATAGAAATTAGGGATTTTATAAAAATTTCATAATTTCACAACAGGAGGACAAATTCATGGGTGAAAAAACAACCAAAGAGAAGGTAGTGCTCGGCGATAAGGGTATCTATGATGCCAAATCTCTGGGAACACCAAAAGTACTGATTCTGGGTCTACAGCATATGTTTGCAATGTTTGGCGCAACGATCCTGGTGCCGATGTTGACTGGCTTAGATGTATCCACTACATTACTGTTCGCAGGCCTGGGCACGCTGCTGTTCCACTTTATCAGTAAAGGGAAAGTACCTGCATTCCTGGGATCTTCTTTCGCATTCCTGGGAGGATATGCGGCAATTGCTCCGAAACTGGCTGACAGTGCAGGTAACCTGACGATCCCCAACAAAGAGATGCTTCCATATGCTTGCTTTGGTGTGGCATGCGCAGGTCTTTTATATCTGCTATTGTCCCTACTGATCAAGGTGTTCGGTACCGGTAAGGTAATGAGATTCTTCCCGCCTATTGTAACGGGACCGATTATTATCGCTATTGGACTTACCCTTTCTAAATCTGCTATCGATAACTGTTCTACCGACTGGCTGATCGCGATTGTGGCCATTGCACTGGTTATTGTATGTAACATCTGGGGCAAGGGAATGGTGAAGATTGTTCCGATTATCATTGGTGTCATCGGTTCTTACCTGTTGGCAATTGTAATGAACAAAGTAGATTTTACAGCTGTGGCTGAGGCGGATCTGCTTGGATTCCCGATTCGCTGGGAAGAGACAGCTTTTTCTGTTATGGCAGGAGGAGATGCTTCTCTGTTGCTTACGTCTATCATTACCATCATGCCTATCGCGCTGGCTACCATGGTTGAGCATATTGGTGATATTTCCGCAATTTCTTCAACTGTAGGGATTAACTACATTAAGAGTCCCGGTCTGCACCGCACTCTGCTTGGTGATGGTCTGGCAACTATCGTGGCTTCTCTGTTCGGTGCACCTGCGAACACTACCTATGGTGAGAATACCGGTGTGCTGTCTCTGACCAAGGTATATGATCCCCTGGTGATCAGAATTGCAGCTGTGTTTGCTATTTTGTTCTCCTTCTCACCTAAGTTTGCAGCGATCATTGGCTGTATGCCTACTGCAACTTGCGGTGGTGTATCTTTGGTACTGTACGGTATGATCTCTGCAGTTGGTGTGCGTAACATTGTGGAGACCAAGGTTGACTTTGCCAAGAGCCGTAATGTTATCATTGCAGCACTGATCCTGGTATTGTCCATCGGTATTAATTATAGTTCTGCAGGGTCTGTAGGCTTCATGATTGGCGATCTGAAGATCAGCTTCTCAGGTTTGGCTGTTGGTGCATTGGTTGGTATTATTTTGAATGCAGTGCTTCCTGGCAAAGACTACGTGTTTGATGAGGATGTGCCCTCTGATACAGGTGTAGATTTCGCAGTAAGAGGCCAGAAGGACTGAAGCAGGAGTTACTAAGATTTGACAGAAGACGGAAATAAAAGTTAAGGGCAGAGTCCCCAACCACAAAACTTGCGATACGCGCGGAAGTCTGTTGTGGTTGGGGACTCTATGATAATATGAGTGTGGAAAAAGGCTTGAAATGTTGGTAAGTTGTGATAGAATGGAATATAATGGATTAAAAAGAGTTTGAGGGTTTGGTATGAGAGTTGTGGATATGCATTGTGATACGATTTCCAGGTTGTTTGGAAGTCGGATCGTAGCCATGTCGTTCTGTGAGCCAAGGAGTTGCTGTTTGGACTTGTCTTCCTAAGACCGCCTTGG
>JAZQGM010000072.1:0-6941 GCA_045540075.1 Acetatifactor sp.
CAATTTGGAGCGATTACTAGGGCAGGTAATCACTTTGGGAGAATCTGGTATAGATACAATAGACTAGATCCGGATCATCCTATTGTGTCCAGCAGTTGAATATGAGTGCCAGAGAGAAAGAGCTTCTCAGCCTGATCGACCATGATAAGCTGCTGATCCCACTGATTTCCGATATGGTGAATCTTGAGGAGCAGCTGACTTATCTGAGGACTCTGCCGATGATCAAGGTGCATCCGAAGGATCCATCAAGGCAGAAGGCCACTCCTGCTGCCAAGCTCTACAAGGAGAGCCTGCAGCAGTACACGAACATCCTCCGGATCCTGATGAGAGCAACCGGAGTGGATGAGAGTGATGAAGAGTCTCCGCTGAGGAAGTGGTTCAATGAGCATATGGAATCCTGACAACTCCTACCTTCTGGAATACCGGGAACGCTGCAAGTGCGGAGATGAGATCATAGGTCAGGAGCTGATGATAGAGCTGGATAACCTGTATGAGGATCTGGTATCCGAGCGATTCCTCTATAACAGGGATCAGGCACTGCTCCGGATGGACTTCATGGAGCACTGTGTGAGGCTCACCAAGTCACCGTACTATAACAAGCCGATGGTCCTCATGTCGTGGCAGAAGGCCTTCATCGAGGCCATCTACAGCTTCAAGATGCCAGAGACAGGATTCAGGCGATTCCTCAGGATCCTTCTGCTGATCGCCAGGAAGAACACGAAGAGCGAAACCTGCAGCGCACTTGGTCTTTCAGAGTTTTTCTTTGGAAACGCCGGATCGGATATAGTTGCCTCATCAAACGATGACGCACAGGCCTCCATCATCTTCGATGCCATCGATACCATGAGGCTCCTGGTGGATCCTGACAGCCTGGATACCAAGCGAAATCAGCGTTTCATTCTGAACAGGAATAATAATACAAAGATATTCAAACTCTCGGACCGGACGAAGAACAAGGAAGGCCGAAACATAGACACAGCCTTCCTCGATGAGTCCCATGAGATGAAAGAGAATATCATTGCCAAATCCATAGAGCAGTCACAGTCTCTGAAGGATGAACCTCTCTTTTTCAACCTTACCACGGAAGGTTTTGTGGTGGATGGATATCTGGATGAGGAACTGAAGAAGGCCAGAGCGGTTATCAACCGTGAGGATCCGGATGATCCTGCTGCAGACAGACTCCTCCCATGGCTCTACACACAGGATTCCGAGCAGGAAGTCTGGAGGGGAAACCGGGAAAACAGACTTTGGATGAAGTCAAATCCCACTTTGGGGATAGTTAAGAAATGGGATTATCTTGAGCAGCAGGTGGCGCTTGCAAGGAAGTCCAAGGCTGACCGAATCTTCGTTCTCTCCAAGGACTTCAACCTGAAGCAGAACGCAGCTGAGGCGTGGCTGAATCTGGAAGACTATGATTATGAATGCGCTTATGATCTGGAGGACTTCCGGGGATGCAAGTGCCTGGGAGCTGTGGACCTGGCTGAGACCACTGACCTGAATAACGCTAAGATCCTGATCATGAGACCTGATGATCCTGTGAAGTACGTGCATACACACTACTTCATCCCGGAGAGCAAGCTGGAGAACAGTGATGATAAGAGCTCCGGAGCTAAGTACAGGGAATGGGCGAAAGAGGGACTGATCACCATCACCGAAGGGAACGATGTAGATCTCTCAGTAGTGGCAGACTGGTTTTACAGCCTGTACACCCAGTACAATATCAGGCTCTGGAAATGTGGATATGATCAGCGCTTTGCAAAGGACTGGCTGAACCGGATGGAGTACTACGGATGGAGTAAGTCCGGAGGAGATGACTCGGATCTGGTAATGATCCTGCAGAACGCACAGACTCTGAGCAACGCTATTAAGCTTGCGGAAGCGGACCTGAAGCATCAGCTGATCTACTACAACAATCATAAAATAGATAAGTGGTGCCTGGGTAATGCAGGGATCAAGGTGGATGACAAAGCGCAGTGCCTGCTGATCAAGCAGGAGAACGGTAAGCGAATAGATGGAGCGGTGTGCCTCTGCATCCTTTATGAGATGTACAGGAGATACCGCACGGATTATAAGACACTCATAGGAGGTGCTAAGTAAGATGGGTCTTTTTGACAGGCTGTTTCGCAGACTTCCGAGCAGATGGAAGTATGCTCCCATGATGAATGGGTATACTCCGATCTTCTCACAGTTTGGGACAGACATTTATGCCTCAGATGTAGTGCAGCAGGCGCTCAAATGTATTGCGGATGAGATCAAGAAGCTGAATCCTACACACATCCGTATGATGGGCAATGATCCGGTTCCCATGAATTCCACAGTGCAGGATATTCTGAATAATCCTAATGCGTTGATGACTACATCTGAATTCCTGGAAAAAACCACATGGCTCCTGCTGCTGAATTATAATGTTTTCCTCATTCCGATGTATCGCACTTACGTTAATCCGACAAGCGGAGAGATCAAGAAGTACTATACATCGATCTGGCCCATCAAGCCTACACAGGTCAATTTCATTGAGGACGCATCCGGAAAGCTTTTTGTGCAGTTTTATTTTGAGAATGGATATCAGACCACATTCCCTTATGAGGATGTGATCCACATCAAATATAACTACAGTGTGAATGAGTACATGGGTGGAGATCAGACAGGTCAGCCTGATCATGGTCCTCTCCTGAAGACCTTGCAGCTGAATCATGATCTGCTCCGGGGCATCGCAAGAGCGATGAACGCATCCTATGCGGTCAACGGTATTGTGAAGTATAACACCATGATGGATGACGGAAAGACAGAAGCTGCACTGAGAGAGCTGGAGGGGAAACTTCAGAGATCAGAGTCGGGATTCCTTCCGATTGATCTGAAAGCAGAATTCATCCCCATGGAGCACAGGTCTGAGCTTGTGGATTCGGACACTCTGCGCTTCATTGATACGAAGATCCTGAGAAACTGGGGAGTGCCTCTCAGCATTCTTACCGGAGACTATAACAAGTCCCAGTATGCTGCTTTTTACCAGAAGACTCTGGAGCCTATGATCATCGCAATCGGACAGGCCTTCACAAAGAAGCTCTTCTCTGATCGTGAGCGGTCATTCGGGAATCAGGTGAAGCTGTATCCTAAGGATCTTATCTTTATGACGGTGGATCAGACCATTGAGATGGTCACTCTCCTGAGCAATACCGGAGCACTGTTTGAGAATGAGAAGAGAACGGCATTCGGACTGAGACCTCTTCCGGAGCTGGAGGGTAAGCGCTTCATGTCCCTTAACTGGATCGATGCGAACAATGCTGCAGCTTATCAGATCGGGATGCAGAACAATGCACCTGCTCCTGCAGCTGAAGGAGTGAATCAGTCATGATAAAACAGCCTACGGTGCCTCCGATGCCTCCGGTGAAGAAGTCTCCGGATCCAGAATGGTACTGCTGCAGATGCGGACAGAAATTCTTCAAGATCCGACCGGGTGCAGTAGTAAAGGGAGTGCAGATCAAGTGTAAACGATGTAAGGAAATTATAAATATTACGATTGAGCCATAGAGCCAGTGATAGAAGTCACTGGCTCTTATTTTTTCGGAGGAGGTGCTGAATATGACAGATTTTGAGAGTCCACAGAGCAGGAATGAAGCTATTCTGCAGAACGTGCTCGGTGCGGATAATCCGCTCCCGGATGAACCGCTCAGCAGGATCGAGGCGCTGCTCATGCAGCTGCTGGCAACTGTAAAGAACATTGAAGGATGGTCAGAGGCCTCTGCGCTGTCCGGAAAGACATTGCTGGAGGTGGGCAATCATGGCGAATAAATCAATTCTTGAGCAGAGATCCTACACCTTTGAGGTACGGTCCGAAGACGGTGAGAACGGTGTCCGCACTCTGAGAGGGACTCCGATCGTGTATGGAGTGCCTACAGATATTGCCGGGTGTTTCCGGGAGATCATCGAGCCGGGTGCTCTGAACGGTGCGAATCTGAAGGATGTACCTCTGCTTGTGAATCATGATCAGAAGATGATCCCGGTGGCCCGGAGCAGGAACAACACTCCGAAGTCCACCATGAGGCTGACTCCTACTGCAGAAGGCCTGACCATGGAAGCGGATATTGATGTGGAGCACAACTCCACAGCTGCAGAGCTTGACTCTGCTGTATCCAGGGGAGACCTGGATGGAATGAGCTTCAAGTTTTCTGTAGCAGATGAAAAATGGGATGACCTGAACAGTGATTATCCCACAAGACACATTTTGAAATTCGATACCATCGCTGAAGTATCTGCAGTCACATGGCCTGCATACGAAGCGACAAGTATATATGCCGAGCGCTGCAGGGAGACGCTGGATAGCGCCAGATCCTCACTGGAGAGTGTGAGATCGCAGCAGGAGGGATCACCGGACGGTGATTTGGAACTGTTGAAAGACAAAGTTGAATTTTTAAAGGAGTATTATCATGAGAAAAAAAATCCTTGAAAAAAGGCAGCAGAGGCTGCAGAAAAGAAAGAATGAACTTGCACAGAGAGCAATGTCTTCTCAGGATGCCGCAGAGGTCCGTGCTATTACCAGCCAGCTTCAGGAGATCAATGAAGATCTGGATGACATCCGTGAAGAGCTGGATGCTATCGAGGCTGAGGAGAGAGCAGCTCAGCCGGCACAGGCAGGTGATCCGGTCCCGGCGAATGCTCCGGAGATGAATGGCAATGTACGTGGTGCGTTCCAGGTAGGCTCTCAGGGCACTCGCACGGAGGATCGCTCCGAGAACGTGCTTGAGTCCATGGAATACAGAAACGCATTCCGTGATTATGTGGTATCCGGAACTCCGATTCCGGCAGAGCTTCGTGCAGGTGATGCGATTTCCACTGCTGATACCGGAGTCATGATCCCGATGACCATCATGAACGAAGTGATCAACACTGTCCGGAAGCGTTACGGCAACCTGTACAGCAAGGTCCGCAAGATCTCTGTCCAGGGTGGTGTGGAGTATCCGATTGGTGCTCTTAGTGCCAAATTCAGATGGATCAACGAGTCTACGGTATCTCCGAGACAGAAGCTGGATAAGCTCGGAAAGGTATCCTTCGGATACAACACTGCTGAGATCCGGATCGCTCAGACCTTCCTGTCCAGGATCGTCACCCTGTCCGCATTTGAGGCAGAGATCTCCAGAGTTATCGCCATCGCTTATCTGGAAGCCATGGATTACGGCATTGTCAACGGATCCGGTGATGCATCCATGCTGGGTATCCTGAATGATCCGAGAGTCACCAATACCGTGACCATGACCGCTGCAGATATGAGCAACTGGACCAAATGGAGGAAGAACTTCTTCAGCCAGCTTCCTCTCGGATACAGATCCGGTGAGTTTATGTTCCCGGTCTCTACCGTGGACTCTTACCTTGAGACCATGGCAGACTCCAACAACAATCCGATCTTCCGTCAGACCGCTGATCTGGTTGTCAATGATGGAGACTCCAGGAATCCGAATGGCAGATTCTTCGGAAGGGAGATCTCCCTGGTTGAGGAGGACATCATCCCGGATTTCGATACCGCACAGGCAGGAGATGTCATCGGTATCTACTGGCAGCCTGAGGAGTATGCCATCAATGAAAACTTCGGTTTCACCATGAGGCGCTACTTCGATGAAGAGACGAATGAGTGGGTAGATAAGGCCCTGGTAGTGGTTGACGGTAAGGTCCTGAACCCGACCGGATACGTGAAGCTGATCAAGGGTTAATAAGGAGGTGATCCATATGACGGTAGATGCACTTAAGGCCATCTATGTGGCCCTTGGAGGATCTGCGGATACCGTGGCTAACATGGTCCTCATTCCTGATGTGTGCTTTGCAATCGCAGAACTCATTGAGGAGAAGGAAGCAGCTAAAGCAGCTGAAGCTGAAGCAGCTGAGGCTGAAACTCCTTCCGGTACCTGATAAGGAGGTGATCCCATGCAGTATCTGAAGTCAGTCAAGGATGCACTGGGGATCACAGGATCCTACCAGGATAACACCTTGACTGAGTGGATAAAGGAAACAGTGGCCTTCCTGAAGGACGCAGGAGTGGCTGAGGAGAACATCACTCCGGGCATCGTTTCCAGAGGTGTAGCAGACCTCTGGAACTACGGTGCAGGAGATGGGCAGTTTTCTACTTACTTCATGCAGAGGGCCACACAATTAAGTTACAAGTAAAAGGAGGTAAGAATCATGATCAATTATGATCGCATCGTACCTGTAACTCAGGTAGATCTTCTGACACTTTATGGAAATATCATGAAACTGGCAGGAACTACTGTAGCAGCTGCAGATGCAGTTGCTCCTGGAAAGTTTGAGCTTACCGGATCCGGTAATATCGGTAATAAGCTGGCAGATGAGCCTGTAAAGAGCTGTGATTTTAAGTCCGGTGTTACTGCAGCTGTTCTGTACTTTATTCCTGCTTATGATTTTGAAGGATTCAAGGTGGCAGGCTCTGCAGTCACTCCGACCGGAGAGATGAAGGCAGATGGCAGGACGCTGTATACCGCAACTCTGGCATCCGGTGCTGTGACGATTGCGAAAGTAGGTTTTTAACCTATGGCAGGCTATAGGCCTGCTGTACCTTTTGTCACTCCGATGTATATCCTGAACCCTACCTATAAGCCTGTGAAGGGTGTGCCTAAAGAGACATGGCCTCAGATATCAGAGCTGGCAGATGAGGATATGATCTTCGGAACCTTCCGTACTTTTGGCGGTACTGATGTGATCAGCAATGATCTGTATACGGTACAGGATACCGGAACCATAGACACATGGTACAGGCCTGATATCAAGTCTAACAGCAGACTCTATCTGATCCATGAACAGGAGACTTATGAGATCCTGGGAAATCCTGAAGACATCGATAAGAGACATCAGTATATGAGGATCAAGGTGCGGAAAGTTGGAGGTGGTGCCTGATGGCTAATGTGTTGGGCCTTAAGTGGAACCGTGGAGGGGCAAAG
>JAZQGM010000073.1:0-2687 GCA_045540075.1 Acetatifactor sp.
GCTTATGAGCAAAAAGGAGCTGCGTAGCAGCGGAAAGCCCCAAAGGGGCGATTTTGCGAATGGGCGCGTGCTGAACGTCACTAGGACCAAACTATTACAAACTTCCCCCATACCTACACAAAGTCAAACAAACTAATCTGATTAGACTCCGGCAGATTCCCCAGAAGCCCCAGCTGCCCCATCAAATCCACCACAGTCTTAGACACTTTGGTCCGCTCCCTGAAATCATCCTTGGAAAGAAACGGCCCATCCTTGGCCGCCTCCACCACCTGGTCTGCCGCCTTCTCGCCCATACCTTCGATACTGCTTAAGGAGGGCATGATCTTACCGTCAATGACCTGGAAATTCCTTGCATGAGCCGTAAAAATATCAATGGGCAGGAATTCAAAGCCTCTGGCATACATTTCCTGAACGATCCTCATATCCCCATAGGCTTCTTTTTCTTTGTTGGACAACGTATCCGAACGCTTCTTATAATCAGCCATGATGCTTTCCAAGTGCTTCTGCCCTTGGCACATCAATTCATAAGAAAAGGCTTTTGCACGAATACTAAAGAATGCCGCGTAATATGCCAAAGGATGATAAATCTTGCAATATGCGATTCTCCAGGCCATCATTACATAGGCCACCGCGTGGGCCTTGGGGAACATATACTTGATTTTTTCACAAGACCAAACATACCAATCCGGCACATTATGGGCCAGCATATCTGCTTTCCATTCCGGCCACTTATCACTCTTGCCTTTTGCCACCACGCCCTTACGCACAGCTTCCATGATCTTAAAGGATGCATCTGCTTCCACACCCATACGGATCAGGTACGTCATAATATCATCACGGGTACAGATAGCCGTGGAAATGGTAGCCTTTCCTTCCTGAATCAATGTCTGGGCATTGCCCAGCCATACGTCGGTACCATGGGAAAGTCCTGCGATCCTTACCAGATCTGAAAAGCTCTGGGGTTTTACATCAATTACCATCTGCATGGCAAAGTCCGTACCAAACTCTGGAATTCCCAGTGCCCCCAGCTTCGTGCCACCGATCTGCTCGGGCGTAACCCCCAAAGCTTCGGTATTCTGGAACAGGGACATAACCTTTTTGTCATCCAAAGGAATGGTTACCGGATCCACGCCGGTCAAATCCTGGAGCATACGGATCATGGTAGGATCATCGTGCCCCAGAATATCCAACTTCAGCAGGTTGTGGTCGATGGAGTGATAATCAAAGTGCGTGGTAATGGTATCCGTGGTCATATCATTTGCAGGATGCTGCACCGGGGTAAAGGAATTGATATCCTGCCCCAGGGGCAATACAATGATACCCCCGGGATGCTGTCCGGTACTTCTTCTGACACCGGTACATCCTAAAGACAGTCTGGCAATCTCGCATCCTCTCTTATGTTTTCCTCGCTCTTCATAATAATTTTTCACAAAGCCAAAAGCGGTCTTATCTGCCAAAGTACCGATGGTACCTGCCCGGAAGGTCTGGCCGGCTCCGAAGATAACTTCTGTATATTTGTGGGCCTTTGACTGATATTCTCCGGAGAAATTTAAGTCAATATCCGGCTCCTTATCTCCTTTGAATCCTAAGAAAGTCTCAAAAGGTATGTCAAATCCATCCTTATGCAGGCGTTTTCCGCACACCGGACAATCCATATCCGGCATGTCGATTCCGGCTGCCCCCAGGTCTGCATACTTTTTTACATGCTCACTGTCAAAATCCACATAATGACAGTCACTGCAATAATAATGAGGCGCCAGGGGATTTACCTCTGTGATCCCTGCCATGGTAGCCACAAAGGAGCTTCCCACAGAGCCTCTGGAACCCACCAGATACCCATCCTCCACAGATTTCCACACCAGCTTCTGGGCAATGATATACATCACGGCAAAACCATTGGTGATAATGGAATGTAGCTCCTTCTCCAGTCTCTTTTCCACAATTTCGGGCAGATTGGGACCATAGATTTCGTGGGCTCTGTTATAACAGATGTCTGTCAATGTCTTATCACTGTCCGGAATAATGGGAGGCGCTTTGTCCGGGCGCACCGGAGCTATGGTCTCCACCATATCCGCGATCATATTCGTATTGGTAATAACCACTTCTTTCGCCTTCTCCGGTCCCAAATAAGCGAATTCCTCCAGCATCTCCTCTGTGGTGTGCAGGTACAGTGGAGCCTGATCATCTGCGTCACTAAAGCCTTTTCCCGCCATGATGATCCGGCGGTACACCTCATCTTCCGGATCCAGAAAATGCACATCACAAGTAGCCACAACCGGCTTGTGGAACTGTTCTCCCAAATCTACGATCCGTTTATTCAGCTTCAGGATATCCTCCATGGAATTGACCAGCCGGATTTTCTCCGACTCAATCATAAATTTATTGTTCCCTCTGGGCTGAATCTCCAGATAATCGTAGAAATTCACGATTCTGGCAATCTCTGCGTCTGACTTTTCATCCAACAAAGCCTGATACAGCTCTCCCGCTTCGCAGGCACTCCCTATGATCAACCCTTCTCGGTACTTTTGTATCATACTCTTAGGGATCTTGGGCTGCTTATTAAAATATGTCAAATGAGACATGGACACCAAACGATACAGATTGATTCGTCCCATATCATTCTTTGCAAGCAAAATCACATGATGACTGCGAAGCTTCCTCACAGCCTCCACGCTGGATGCCCCCAG
>JAZQGM010000074.1:0-38674 GCA_045540075.1 Acetatifactor sp.
TAAGGGCAGAACACAAAATGACAAAACTCGTCGCGCTTTGGCGCTCCTCAAACATGTTGTCATTTTGTGTTCTAACACTTCCATTTCAGCCCGCCGCAAACCCTAAGTAACTCTAACAGCCTTACAGATGTCAAAATAACCGCCCCTGACGCATCCCCACAGTCTGAGCCCACAACTTACAGGAGGAAATTCCTGCAGCCGGGAGTCGCGAGTTGTGCGGGATGTGGGGAACTGTAAATTGGGAGAAAAAATATTTTAATTTTGGTTTTCACAAATAGATAATGAATTCATCACAATTTGGTCACATTTTGAAGGTATACTGGGTTCATAAGATAAATGAAGGCGGGAAATTAAGAGCCTTTGGGAAGGAAGAGGTAATAATTA
Source organism: Acetatifactor sp. (assembly GCA_045540075.1). Classification (GTDB taxonomy): domain Bacteria; phylum Bacillota; class Clostridia; order Lachnospirales; family Lachnospiraceae; genus Acetatifactor. Next base: position 385 of record JAZQGM010000074.1, read on the forward strand.
TGTATAATAATGATATTTATTCCGGTGAGGGCGCCGGTAATAATACATCGGGCGCTTATGGCCGGCAGGAAAATGAAAATCAATTGAATCAGCAGAATCAGCAGGATTACCAGAATCAGGGTAGTTTGCAGACGTCGCAGCAGTATGATCAGGGGGGCAATGGGTATCAGGGTAGTAGTGCTTCTGCTTGGAATAGTGGGACACGGTATCAGTCTTATGGCTCTGATTATTCTTATAGTAGTAACGGCTTTAATGGAAGTAATGGTTATAGTGAGAACGGTGGGAATGGTTCCGGTAAGAAGCAGAAGAACAAGAAGGGGTCCGGGTTCTTTGGGAAGGTGGCAGTGAGTGTCTGTTTGGGGCTTTTCTTTGGACTGTTTGCAGGAGTGGGATTTTTTGGAGTACAGCAGTTGACCGGTAATATGGCAGGGGACGCGGCCGGCAAAGGGGGAGACCGGGAAGTGATCAGCGGACAGGTGGATCATACAGTGGATGATATGGATATTGAAGAAAGCAAGTCCGGTATCAAATTGACAGACACTACAGAAATACGTGTGGTATCTTCCGATGTGACAGATGTGGTAGAGGAAGTGATGCCGGCCATGGTTTCTATTATCAATAATTATACTGAGACCGGCACTACATTTTTTGGGCAGACTTATACTCAGGAGAGAGCTTCCAGTGGTAGTGGTATCATTGTGGCTGAGAGTGAGACAGAGCTTTTGATCGTATCCAATCATCATGTGGTGGCAGATGCTGAGAAGCTGGATGTATCTTTTATTGACGGATCTGTAGCCCAGGCACAGATTAAGGGGCTTGATTCTGATATGGATCTGGCAGTGATCGCCATTCCCTTGGAATCTCTGACGGAAGAGACTAAGGCAGCCATTGCCATTGCTACTCTTGGGGACAGTGCTTCTCTGAAGCTGGGCGAGCCGGTTGTAGCCATCGGTAATGCCTTGGGCTATGGCCAGTCCGTTACCAACGGTATCGTCAGTGCTCTGGACAGAGAAGTGACCATCGAAGAAGGTGTGACCAATACCTTCATCCAGACCAATGCAGCCATCAACCCCGGTAATTCCGGTGGTGCACTGTTAAATGTAAATGGTGAGGTCATCGGCATCAACTCCAACAAGATCGGTGCCACCGCAGTAGAAGGTATGTGCTACGCCATCCCTATCTCAGCAGCCAAGCCCATCATTGGGGACCTGATGCTGAAAGAGACCAGAACCAAAGTAGAAGACGGCAAAGTAGGCTACATGGGCATCTCCATGCAGACCATCACCAGTGACTTCTCTAAGATGTACAAAATGCCCGTGGGCGTGTGTATCGTGGAAGTGGAGAACGGTTCTCCTGCGAAAGAAGCCGGCTTTATGAACGGTGATATCATCGTGAAGTTTGAAGGAGAGAAGATTTCTACCCACCAGGATCTGCAGAGCGTGCTGCAGTATTACAGTGCAGGGTCTACTGTAACTGTGACAGTGAAGAGACTCCAGAATGGGGAATACCAGGATGTGGAGCTTTCTGTTAAGTTGGGGGAAAGACCGAAGGATAATTAAATAGATGGGTTTTAGCAGCTGCTTTGACTAAGGGGATTGGTCAAGGCAGCTGTTTTTGCTTAATAGGAAATTGCAGCTACCTCTGTTTAGAAAAAGTTTACCACTCTAAACAAAAGTTTTCTTGTCTAACTTACAATAATCCTTTATAATAACTATAATAGCCTGTAAGGGCAACAATTTAGATGATTTTAACAATAACAAGAGGTTAGAGAGGATTAAGTAAAGATGTCTGATTTATTTGATAAAAACGACGAGGAACTAAATGAGGAAATGTTAGATTTGGATGAGGATCTGGAAGAAGCAGATCTGACATCCCAAGAAAGGAAGGATGCCTCCAACACATCCAAAGCTGGCAAGAGTGACAACGATGAGTACGAGGATGTGTGTTTCGTCTGCCGCCGCCCGGAGAGCAAAGCCGGAAAAATGTTTAAGATGCCCAATAACATCTGCATCTGTGACGATTGTATGCACAAGACCATGGATATGGTCAGCCAGTTTGATTATCAGGGAATGCTAAACAATCCCCAGATTCAGAAGGAAATGGAGGATATGGCCAGAAATGGCGGTTTCCCCAATATCAGTTTTGTGAATCTGGCAGACTTACGCGGAGACGGCGGAATCCCCAATAAGCAGAAGCTGAAAAAGAAAAAGCCAAAAGAGGACAAAAAGAACGCGGAAGAACCGGTTTTAAATATCAAGAACATCCCTCCGCCACACAGGATCAAAGCAAGTCTGGATGAATATGTGGTGGGCCAGGAGCATGCCAAGAAAGTGATCTCTGTGGCAGTTTATAACCACTACAAGCGCGTGGCCACCGGAACCATGGACGAAATTGAAATCGAGAAGTCCAATATGCTCATGATCGGGCCTACCGGTTGTGGTAAGACCTATCTTGTCAAGACCTTGGCAAGACTGTTGGATGTGCCTTTGGCCATCGCTGATGCCACTTCCTTGACAGAAGCCGGCTATATCGGTGACGATATCGAAAGCGTGGTGTCCAAGCTTCTGGCAGCAGCCGATAATGATGTGGAGAAGGCGGAGCAGGGAGTTATTTTCATCGATGAGATTGATAAGATTGCCAAGAAGAAGAATACCACTTCCCGGGATGTCAGCGGAGAAAGTGTACAGCAGGGCATGCTGAAGCTCTTAGAGGGCGCAGAGGTGGAAGTGCCTGTGGGTGCCAACAGCAAAAATGCCATGGTGCCTCTTGCCACAGTGAACACCAGAAATATCCTGTTCATCTGCGGCGGCGCGTTCCCGGATCTGGAGGAAATCATTAAGGAGAGACTGACCAAGACTGCATCCATCGGTTTTGGTTCTGAATTAAAGGATAAGTATGATAAGGACAAGAATCTTTTGTCCAAGGTGACTGTGGAAGATATCCGCAAATTCGGCATGATTCCGGAGTTTATCGGCCGTCTGCCCATTATTTACACGCTGCAGGGTCTGAACCGGGATATGATGGTGAAGATTTTGAAAGAGCCCAAGAATGCTATTCTGAAACAGTATCAGAAGCTTCTGGAATTGGACGAAGTAAAGCTGGAATTTACCGACGAAGCCTTAGAGGCTATTGCAGACAAGGCCATGGAGAGAGACACTGGTGCCAGAGCCCTGCGCTCCATCATCGAGGATTTCATGCTGGATATCATGTATGAGATTCCCAAGGATGATAACATCGGCAAGGTGACCATCACCAGAGAGTATATCGAGGGAACCGGCGGACCGGTGATTGATATCAGAAGCAACCGTGTGGCAGGCAGGATCGAAGAGTTGAAAGAATATCCGGCAAAACAGTAACTATATGGATGAGAGCTGGGGATGTGCCCAAGTGCAAAATTACAAAAGAAAGCTACGAAAGCTTACAATAGGAGGCAGATATCATGTTTCAGGGCAAAATGAAAGCACTGACATTCAGCTACGACGATGCGGTGACACAGGACATTCGTTTGATCGAACTATTTAACAAATACAATATGAAAGCTACTTTTAATATCAACAGTGACCTCCTTGGACGGGAAGGTCACCTGATCCGGGAAGAGGTGCGTGTGAACCACACCAAGCATAAGCCGGAAGATATCAGGCATATTTACGAGGGACATGAGGTGGCAGTGCACACACTGACCCATCCCAATCTTCTGACCATCTCCAATACCTTGAGCGAAGAGGAGAGCCGTAAGGAAATCATCCGCCAGGTAGAGCAGGACAGAATCCAGCTCAGCGAGCTCTGCGGCTACGAAGTAGTGGGCATGGCCTACCCCTGCGGTGGCAACTGCTATGACGACAGGGTCAGCGGTATCATCAGAGATTTTACCGGTGTGAAATATGCCAGAACCACCAGATCCACGTTCAGTTTCGATCAACAGAAGGAGCTTCTGCAGTTTCATCCTACAGTTTACCATCACCGTGAGATGGACAAGATGTTCGAACTGGGGGAGCAGTTCCTTGCACTGCAGCCGGATGTGCCTCAGGTTTATTATGTATGGGGACATGCGTATGAGTTTGATATTCATGATGACTGGGCGAGGTTTGAAGCATTTTTGGAGATGATGAGTGGGAGGGAGGATATTTGTTATTGTACTAATAGGGAGGCACTTTTGATCTGAACAAAGTGTATATTACACAAATTTTAGCATAAAATAAAATTGGCAATTATTTGCCGGAAAGTACTTGAAGTTTAGTACTTTTTGTGTTAAACTAATTGCTAGTGATCAGGTTGCAGAAACTTGCGATGCCTGCGACCGGAAGGAGGACCTGAGGGCCCTCCTTTTTTGCCTACAAAAATATGAGGAGGAATATGTTGCGTATGGCATTTAAGGCAATTAAGCCTTTTCTTACATATGAAAAGCAGCTGGAAAATTTAATAGAGAAAAAACAGTTGATCATTAATGATAAGGAATTTGCACTGGCGAAATTGCAGGATGTTTGCTATTATTCCTTAATTGATGGTTATAAAAATCTGTTTTACAATCCAATGACTCGCAAATATGAGGCTGGAACTACTTTTGAAGATATTGTAGCTTTATATAATTTTGATAAGAAATTAAGAACGTTGGTTTTTGAAAATATATGCAGTATTGAACAGAAAATCCGTTCTTTGATTTCGTATCACTTTTGCGAAACTTATTCTGAGAATCAAAATGATTATTTGAATCCTAATAATTATAATAATACAAATAGTAATAGTAGAGGAATTAAAAAATTAATAAATATATTGGCAAATGAAGCCAATAATAACACGGAACATGCATATGTGGTGTATCAGAGAAATACCTATGGAAATGTTCCGTTATGGGTGGTACTAAATACGCTGACTATTGGACAAACCTCAAAAATGTATTCATATTTTACGACAAGTTTACAATCAAAAATTAGTACTACTTTTAAAAATGTAAGTGAAAAAGAGTTATCACAGTATCTTAAGATTTTGACACATTTTCGAAATATGTGTGCTCATAATGAGAGATTATTTTCTTTTAAATCTCGATATGAAATTCCGGATACCGGGTTGCATAGAAAGATGCAAATTCCCCAAAATGGAAATCATTATTCCTATGGTAAATCAGATTTGTTCGGAATTATAATAGCATTTCGGTATTTGCTCAGTAGAGAAGAATTTTTAGAATTTAAAAAAGATTTTACCAAATTACTTATTTCCTTTGAGAAACGCTCGTCGGAGGAAAAGAAAAATAAATTATTAAAGGCTATGGGAGTGCCAGGAAATTGGTCATTTATTACAAGATATAAGCTTTAAGGATAATACCATGTTTCAGTATAAAATGAAAGCACAGACATTCAGCTGCGTACAAGAAATTCGAAGAGCATGAGGTGGCAGTGCTCACACTGTCCCCCTCAATTGGAACTACCAACCTATTCGGAAGATTGGCGGGAATTTTTTCGGAAGGTTGGCGAGAAATTTTTCGGAAACTTGGCGAAATGGGTGTGTACATACTCGTCTGAGCAATTTCTTACGCAAAATTCCATATTTCTTCCCCGATTTTCCATGTAATCCCCTATGATGGTGCGTTATAATATCCTCAGCAGGAAACGATACAGATTAATTGTACCTGTACAAAAATGGAGGATTGAAGCATGATAGTAAAACAGTATATCAAAGATTTTGAAAACATGGGTTTTGGAATGTTCGTGCATTTCGGCATTTACAGTGTCCTGGGCAAAGGAGAATGGGCAAAGCACATCCATAACATCTCTGATGAGGAGTATTATCCCCTGATGGAGCAGTTTGATCCGAAGCCTGATTGGGCAAAGGAATTGGTCGCTACAGCAAAAGCAGCCGGCTGCAAGTACATCACTTTGACCACTAGGCACCACGATGGTTTTTCGCTCTATGACACCTGTGGTTTATGTGATTTAGATGCCATGCATGCAAAGTGCGGCCGTGATCTGGTGAGAGAGTTTGTGGATGCCTGCAATGAACAGGGTATTATCCCCTTTTTCTACCACACTCTTTTGGACTGGTACCAGGAGTCTTATAACACAGATTTCCCTACATATCTCAAATATCTGCGTGACAGCGTGGAGATTCTGTGCAGCAATTACGGTAAGATTGGCGGACTGTGGTTTGACGGTATGTGGGACAAGAAGGAGGCAGATTGGGAAGAAGATGCGCTTTACGGATGTATCAGAAAGCATCAGCCGGAAGCCATGATCATTAACAATACCGGTCTGGGTCACAGAGGGGAACTGGGTCATATCGAGCTGGACAGTGTCACCTTCGAGCGCGGCAAGCCCCAGCCTCTGAACATGGAAGGTGCTCCTAAGTATGTGGCCAGTGAAATGTGCGAGATCTTCGGGGATCACTGGGGATATGCGGCAGAGGATCTGAATTTTAAGTCTCCGGCACTGATGATCGAAGAGCTTGCTGATTGCCGTAAGTACGGTGCCAACATGCTGATCAATGTGGGTCCTATGGGTGATGGATCCCTGCGCCCTATGGACACTGCCACGCTGGGTGTGATGGGACAGTGGGTGAACTATTTTGAGGAGGCCATCCGTGAGCCTCGTCCTACCGGTATTGTCATCGAGAATAAGCCGAATGACTTCATACTAAAGAATGGGAAGAACTACTACTTGTTCTGCTTCAAGCTTCCCATGAGAGCGGACGTGAACGTGGCCTGGTATGAGGATACTAATTATACGGATACCTTTGAACTTCCGGAGGAAATTGCGTCTGTGACCTGGATGGATAATGGGGCGGATGTGACTTTTGTGAAAGAAGGGAATAAGATATCTGTGCTCACTGAGCCATGCGTGTATGGGCGCAGCTTGGTGGTGAGAGTCGCGAAGATTGTGTGTAAATAATAGAATTTTTATTGGTGCTCAGCCTAGGAGTTTCTGGCTGAGCATTTTTTTGTCCATTGTTGAAAAAATTAAGTGTAAGATAAAAGTTGTTATCATTGGTAAAGGAAACATGTCATCTCTTATCGACAGAGCTGGAAGTGACTCATTCTTTTGAATGGGTTGATTCTTTGTGTGCCGGGCATGGCACACAAAAAAATCTGCTCCATAAGAAATGCAAGGATTTGTTATGACAGACACAATGTTCAAACCAAAACCGGAGGAATGTGAATCTATTCTTTTGTCTGCAATGCAGATGGAATCAAGCTGCGGGTAGGATACCATGATATTTTAATTGAGGATATTACCGTTTTTACAGAAGATGATATGGTTGCATTGACGGGGTTGTGGAAAAATTATATTCAGTGGATGGATTTAATGTGCGTCTGTTAAACCGAGGTGGGATTACTACACCCTCAACAAGTTTGATTCTCTGTTAGCTCAAGTAAAAGTAAAATTTGCATTATCAAAAGTAAAATTTGAATTATTGAAAAACGAAGAATAACAAAATATAATGAATTAAAGATTTGCAAATCAATTAGAAAATAAAATTTATAGAAGTGAATTACTATGAAGGGATTATGCAGAGAATGAAGAGAATGAAAAGAAATAAAATTAAAAAAAAGTATTGGCAGTTATATTTGATTCTCATACCGGCAATCATATATGTGATTATATTTGCGTATGGGCCAATGTACGGCATATTAATGGCTTTTGAAGATTTCACCCCCAAAAAGGGATATCTTGGCAGTGAATGGGTTGGACTCAAACATTTTATACGTTTTTTTAACTATCCTGATTTCTGGAAACTTATGTGGAATACTCTGAGTATTTCATTATATGTACTTGTTACTTTTCCGGTACCAATCATTCTTGCATTATTGATTAATGAGATTGGTAACAGCAAATTTAAAAAGACAGTCCAGACAATTACTTATGCTCCTCATTTTATGTCAACAGTTGTAGCTTGTAGTGTAGTGATTATGCTAGTAGGAAGGGATGGTCCTATTGGTAATTTGTATGAATTTTTTTCTGGTGAAAATGCGGATCTTCTTACAAAAACAAGTTGGTTCAGATCTATATATGTTTGGTCTGGAGTATGGCAGGAGATGGGATGGGAAACAATAATGTACCTGGCCGCTTTGTCAGGAGTTTCCCCAGATTTGATAGAATCGGCTAAGATTGATGGTGCGAATAGAACACAGATTATCCGCCATATTAACATTCCATGCATTTTGCCAACAATTGTAATTCTATTTATCATGAAAATGGGAACAATGCTCAATGTAGGGTTTGAAAAGGTCTTTTTATTACAGAATCAGTTGAATTTGGATGTTTCCAGAGTGATTTCTACATATGTGTATGAACTGGGCGTTCTGGGAGGACAATTCAGTTATTCGACTGCCATTGGACTTTTTAACAACATTCTTAATGTCATATTGATTTTACTAGCAAACAAGGTGTCACATAAACTTTCCGGTATCGGTCTTTGGTAGGAGGGAAATACATTGAAAAAGAGATTTTCTTTATTTGATTTTTTGAACTATATATTTATGATTATTTTGGTAATTATTGTAGTTTATCCGTTGTATTATACTGTCATTGCATCATTTTCAGAAGCTAATGCAGTAGCGCGTGGTAATGTGAAATTTTTACCGGTTGGTTTTACGACAATAGCGTATCAGCATGTATTTGCCAATGATGATATATGGAGAGGGTATGCAAATACCATCTTCTACACGATATTTGGAACTTTATTTAATATTTTTCTTACTATTCCGACAGCTTATGTACTCAGCAAAAAGATGCTGCCCGGTCGAGGTTTAGTTACGACTTTTTTTCTGATTACAATGTACTTTGGAGGAGGTATGGTTCCCACCTACCTTGTAGTTAAGAGTCTTGGTTTGGTTAACAGTAGGTTGGTTTTGATCATTGTTAACGGTTTAAGTGTATATAACCTGATAGTGGCTAGAACTTTCTTTGTAACCAGTATTTCGGAATCGCTTTATGAAGCAGCAGAGATTGATGGTGCAAATGAATTAAAAAAAATGTTTTCAATTGCAATGCCCCTATCCAAATCGATTATTGCAGTTATGGCTCTCTACTATGCCGTCGGACATTGGAATGATTATTTTAATGCATTGCTCTATGTGACGAAAGAAGAACTGGAACCTTTGCAAAATGTACTTCGACGGATTCTGATACTAAATCATAATGCGTTGGATGAAACTCTTATGATTTTGAATACAACAGGTATTACACAAGATACTACTAGTATGCTAAAAGATGCAACAGAAAAGATGTATCTTGCATATACTATGAAGTTTGCTGTTATATTTATTTCTAGTGCACCATTATTGATTGCTTATCCTTTTGTACAGAAGTATTTTGTAAAAGGTGTTATGATTGGAGCAGTCAAAGAATAAGTGGATTTGGCATTTAAGAAATGCATCCAAATATAATAAATAAAAGGAGAAAAAAGATGAAAAAAAACCTAAAAACCCTAGTAGCAATTAGTTTGATTGCCGTGCACTTGGTAGGATGCGGAAATGTAGATGTGAACAAAAAAACAGATTCACATCCTGTTTCCGAAAGTTCCACCAAAGAAAATGCAGAAGTAACTGCAGAAGTAACTGAGAACAAATATCCAGAGTACTTAAATCTGGATGGTTACAGACCTATTGTTTCTGAAGGAGAGAATGTCACTTTGACTATGCTCATGAATCCGAGTTCGGCAATGACCACGAAACCTGATGAAAGATGGTTTTATCAATTTATTGAACAGGTACTGAATATTGATGTTGAGATGGATCAGAACTATAGTAATGAGAGGAAGGGGATTATTCTTAATTCCGGAGATTTACCGGATATGATGTGGGACTGTAATATGAAATCTTCTGAATTGGTAATCTATGGTCAGGAAGGTGGATTATTTCTAGATATCAGTGAATATATCAGTGAAGAGTTGACACCTAATATTGTTGCTGCAATGGAAAAATACCCTGAGGCATTTCAAGCTTGTGTAACTCCTGATGGAAAGATGTATACAGTGCCTCAGATCACAGAGAGCAAGCTGCCTGGTGGTACACAGAGAATTTTTGTTGATACTGCTTATATGAAGGCGGCAGGCATTGAAGAATTGCCTACCACATTAGATGGTTTTCTTGATATGTTGAGAGCCTTTAAGGATATAGATCCTGAGACTATGGGAGTAGATGAAGTGATTCCTTGGATAATCAACTGGCATTATGATTGGTATTACCTAATGAGTGCATTTGGTTGGGTGACAGATGATTATGGTGCTTTGGCAAAACCTACATGGGATGAACAGGAGCAGCAGATTGTGATCCCTTGTCTGCAGGACAAATTCAAGGATTATATCAAAGTGATCTATACAATGTATAAGGAAGATTTAATACATGATGATTATTTCACCATGAGCGAAGTTCCGGTAAGAGCATTGTCTGCGGAAGGAAAATGTGCAGTGGTATCTGATTATAGCATGACTGCTTCACAACCTGACCGAGTAAATGAATTTGTTGCATTATCACCTGTTGCAAGCGAATGGTGTGACAAGCCCATTTCTGGTCAATCAGGGCTCGGATATAAAAAGGGCTTGGTGGTGATTTCAGCGGAAACAGAATACCCAGAAGTTTGTGTAAGATTTCTTGATTACCTGTATTCTCCAGAAGGCTCTGCATACGCAGCAAGTGGGCCTGTGGCAGGTCATGAGGATGAACTAGGCTTGATTGAAGGTATTGTAGCTAAAGATGGCGATGTATATAATAAAGCTGTAGCTGACGGTAAATATCCATCCAATTGGGATTATCAGCAACCCTATGTACAGTTAGCAAGAGCAATGGAACTGAATTGTCCGGAAGGACTTGAATTTAAGCGTTTCCAAGTAGGACTTGGAGAATCGATGGGCCCGGATGAGTACCACAAAGAACCTGGTGAAGAAGGGTATGAAGATTATCAGATATTCTCTTCACAGTATCCCTATCTGGTTAAACCGATGAATGATCCTTATGCTTCGGCCAAACAGACTGAGAGGTTGACTGATTTAAGAACGGTTATGGAAAGTTATGTTGATGCTGAGATGGCTAAGTTTGTAGTTGGTGCCAGACCAATTGAAGAATTGGATAAATTCATGGAGGAACTTTGGGCATTAGATGGTCAGGAACTGTTAGATCTTGGACGAGAAATATATAAGAGATAAGTGACAATCCATAATAGTGTTGTTATAATAATTTTCAAGGGGGAGTTACAACTCTTCCTTGAAAATTATTTCACTATGATATATGGAGGAAGTATGATAAAGAGTTTGTTAAGTCACTTTAAAAGAAATCTATTTCGTGATTTATTTGTATCAATGCTGGGGATTGTGCTTCTGACTAGCGGTATTTTGGGTGTTATTATGTTGGATCACTCCATGGCGCACTTGCGTGAAAAGGAAAAGAAACTATTGGAGAGTAAGCTTCATGCTATTGTTGCTGATTTTGAAAATCAGTTTGACTCAATGAGGTTAATTCTTGCAGATGTAGGAGCGAGCCAGTTATTTAAGTGGAAGACACTTAAGGAGAACAAATATAGTGAAATAAGTGCATTATCCCATATGGAGAGTTATGATAAGCCAAATGATATTTGGGATCTCTGTTTTGTGAAATATGCAAGATATGATAATGTACTTGTTTCCAATAAAACTGTTGTTCCCTTAGATCTACATTTGAAACGATTGTATGGAGAGAAAGATATCTCTGAATTAATGGCTTTGATACAAAGAATGTATTGGTACAGTGAGAAAAGAGGAAAAGTATATAGTGACGGAAAGAAAACTTTATTTCTATTTTCAACTATTCGTTCAGGAGATGAAGAGCAGAGCAAAGTTGTAGTTTGTTTTCAGGTTACTCAAGAGGCTATCGAAAAAAGGATAGAACATTTAGTAGGTAAACTGGGCGGAGAGATAATAATTACCTATAGAGGACAAATACTGTATGGAACAAACACAAAAATAGAATCAGATTCAGTCAGTGAGTTTTCCACATACGATGGGGAATTATCAGTTTATTATCAGAATAAAGAGCTAGAATATTTTTCATGGAAGAATATATTTTCGTATAAACAGCTCTTGATATTTGGTTTAAGTAGTTGTTTTTTCCTTGTAGTAATATTTATTTTGAGCGTATGGAATTATCGTCCTATTAGAAATCTGATAGATAAGTATATACTATATGAAAGCGGCAACTCGAAAACTGAATTAGAAAGTATAGACAAACTGATTGACAATCTTCAAAATAATAAGGAAAAAAATGATCAATTGATTTTGGAGCAGTACAGAGCAATTAAAGAACAGTTTGCGTTTTTGGTAATATCAGGGTATAATCTTGCTGCTTTGAAAAATCATATGACATTGTTAAATATTGATTATAACAATTCATTATTTGGTGTGGCTTCGTGTGGCGAAATTAAGGAAATATTAAATATAGACGCTTTTACTACAGCAATAAGTGATCTTGCAAACAACGATCTGTTGTTATTTCCCTGTTACAACAGAAAAATTGGTTTAAAAGTATTGATTATAGTAGAAGAAGTTTATCAATTTGATGAGGCGATTGAACTTATAAATGCTCTGTTTGAAACTATGGGGCTTAATATTTTAGCAAAACTCAGTGCGATGAGTTCAGATATTGAAAATTGGTGTTGTATGACAGAGAAGCAAACCTTGGCTGACCAAGAACCCATTAAAATAAATGAAAAAACCAAAAAAATTGTTATAGAGGTTATGGACTATGTGGAAGAATATTTTTCCGAATATGATTTGAGTCTCACTGTACTGGCAAACAGATTTGCGATGAATCCAGCCTATTTAAGTCGTATTATAAAGCAGGAAACGGGTATAGGATTTAAGGAATACCTTATGGGAGTTAGAATTCGGAAAGCAAAGGAGTTGCTTCAGAATCCGGAAATCAATGTTGCAGAAGTATGTCAAAATATCGGATACGCAAATACATCACATTTTATCAAACTTTTTCAGAAGCACACAGGTATGACACCTGCCAAATATAGAGATAAAAACTGCATAAATAGAGATAGGCTCTCGGAATCTTGAGCCTCCCGACCAAGGTTCACCGGTCGGATGAACATTGAAAAGTAAATATTATCCAGAATGGATATGACAAGTAATGAACGATGAAAAAAATTGAGAAAAATGGGCGCAATAAGTAGACCTTGCGTCAGATTTAGGTTATAATGGTATTGCTTATGAAATTAAGCGGCTTGCTCAAAGAGATCTTTTAGGCGGGATGACTTTGACAAGTTCCATGCATCAAGATGTTGACACATCATGATGGCAAACAGGCGGCAGTACCACATCATGGATGAACGGTATCTGCCGTCTTCCAGTTTATAATCTATTTTCTCACGTTTGTTACAGCGCTCCGCAGAAGTTCTTGCATTAAATTCCAAATCCCATTCCTTGCTGCCACGAGGCGGATTGTTTATAAGCCTTGGATTGTCTTCCAAAACAAGATGGACATTTCTGCCATATTTGGCATCAGAGCATGGCTCTTCACAGGTGCAATGGGGAGAGCCGCCTTTAAAGGAAATTTTAGGACAGCGGTATTTGATGCGTCCTTTCTTTGGTTCCACAGCAGCCAGTTTCATTTTATGGCCTTTGGGGCATAATGGGATTCCGTCACTGTCAATGGTAATGTCATCCTTATAAACAGGAGGTCTGCCGCACTTCCAGTTAAGGTCAATAAAAGGAGTAATGCCGTTTGCTTTACAGTACTCATAATAAGGCATGGCATCATGGGCAGAGTCCAGAATAAGCTTCGTGACTTTGGCATCAGGAAGGAACTGTTTCATGGAAAACCAGTTATATAAAAATCCGTGTGAGTCATGCCGTGAGGCAGGGCTCAGAAAAGGAAAAACAGGAAGGTCATTCACAGAGTCTGATGCGGTAAGCATATAAAGGTCATAACCACAATAAAAGCAGCTGAGGTGGGAGTCCCAGCCGATGTCACAATCGGGCTGGTGATAGATGCGATTGCATTTGCAATCCCGGATTCCCTTTCCAGACAGTCACAGGTGCGTGTTTTACGTTCCTGAGCAGATGTATACACAGGTGTGCCGTCACCGGCCAGAGCCAGTTCTTTGAGGGAGATAAGGTTCTTATCTACAGAAGTCTGCAGGAAAAAGGCGTTGAAAATTTCCCAGAGCCTGAGGCATGGAGCCATATCAGAAGGCGGGTTTTCTTCAAACTGCCGGAATAAATCTTCGACCGTTATTTTTTCCACAGGAGGAGCTTTTTCTTCCTTTCCTTTGGGTTTTCTTGGTTTTTCCTTAGGCGGATGTAAGGCCTTAGAAAGATTTTTGTCATCTGAGAGCCAAAGCCGTCTATGAAAATCATAGAAAGTACCGGTACCCGGAGTGTCACCGACAGAAAAACCGGAAATGATGGCATGCAGATGATTCTCTTTGAGGTCAGCAGCAAATCGGGTATAGGAAGTTATTTTAAATTCGACAGAAACAAGAATGGCCCGCAGCATATCGGAAGGGAGTCTTGGTTCAGGCCCAAAGACAGAATAACGATCCTGCATAAGGGTATCCACAGCCGACAGATCAAGAGACCAGAATTTCTCAAGTATCTGCCAGGTGGAATCGGGTAAAGAAGTTGCAGCATTAGGATAATATTTACGAAGCTGAGTCAGAACAAGGTTCTGATAGGCGGGATGACCGCCGATGTTAACAGGTTTCAATGAAACGCACCTCCAAATCAAAAAGTCTGTTCCGGCAGCGCCGAAACGATATGCCTTATTAATTAAGAGGCGCGAAGCGCCGCATTTTTTGAGGCGTTTGTCAAGTACTTTTTGAAAAAAAGGTGGAGAAAAAATAAAAAAGGACTCTTAGAAGCCGCATAAATAAAGGCTTAAAGATTCCGAGAGTCTATGTTAAATGAAGGGAGAAAGAAGATGGCAACAGATGTTTTTGGTAATATTGCAGCGGAAAAAAAGAACCAAAATATTAGAAAGTCAAGTTTAACAGAATCACCGCCTATGAAAATAGAGGTTTTACCTGTTAATCTTACTCAGAATACACCTTCTTCAATACCCACAGGGAATCGGATGCAGACGCAGGAAGAGCTGCAGCTTGCCCTTTCAGATATGCGAGGTAAGTATACCCCTTTTCTTGCGGATTATGCTCCGGCAATATCACAGTGTGTTCAAAAAATAGATATAAGAAATTTTATATTGAATGATTCTGAAAGCATTACAATTCCACATTACGGTGGACCGCTGGGATACGCCGTTCAGGAATATGAGAGCACGTTCGAACTTGACGGAGACTGCGGTGATAAGGCGGTATATATCTGCTTTGGTGGTGTTGATTATATTGCAACTGTGTATATCAATGGTGATGCTGTGGGGAGGCATGAGGGATTTTTCTCTCCTTTTGAGTTTGAGATAAGTAGATTTGTAAAAAAAGGAAAGAATACGTTACGCATTACAGTTGAGAATGATTTTGTATACATGGGAAGTACTTGCGGATTAAAAACAGGGAAATCTTTTGAGGGAGATAAAATGTATGCAGCTACAGGGCTCGGATATGATGACCCGGAAGATGGCTGGCATCATTGCCCACCCGGGATGGGGATATATAATTATGTGAGGGTTGAAGTCCGGGAAAGGATTCATATCACTGATGTGTATGTAAGACCACTTCCGGAAGAAAAGAAGGCAGAAGTATGGGTTGAGATTGAGAATGCGGATTATAGTTCAGCGGATTTGAAATTCCATCTGTCTTTATTTGGACAAAATTTTGAAGAGACAGTTTTTGAAGATTTTGAGTATAGGCCGGTCTTTGCATTTGCTCATGAGGAGGATACATTTCGTGTTCGTATGAATGCCTGTGATGTAACTGTAGAAAAACCGGATATTCCTATAAGATATGTAAATAATCCCCTGACAGCGGAGCATGGAAAAAATATTTACAAAATCATGATTGCATTAGATCATGTGAAATTGTGGACATTGGATGCCCCTTACTTGTATCAAGTACAGGTAAAAGTTTTTTCTGATGATCAACTGAAAGATGCAAGAGCACAGCAATTTGGTATGAGAAGCTTTTCTCAGGATCTTGAATCAAAGCCTAAGGGGATGTTTTATCTTAACGGCAATAAGATTAAGCTTCGTGGAGCCAATACAATGGGTTTTGAACAGCAGGATGTTATGAACAATAATATAGACCAGTTGATTGATGATATTCTTCTGGCAAAGCTTTGTAATATGAACTTCTGGCGTCTTACCCAAAGACCGGTCCAGGATGAAGTCTATGAATATTGTGATAAACTTGGGCTTATGACACAGACAGATCTTCCATTGTTTGCTTGTATGAGAAGGACTAAATTTAGTGAAATGGTTCGTCAGACAGAGGAAATGATTCGTCTTGTGAGAAAACATCCTTGCAATGTTGTGATCTCCTATATCAATGAGCCTGTAGCAGAAGCCAGAAATAAACCCCATCGACATTTTGAACGTGAAGAGCTGGAGATGGCTTTTGAGGCATGTGACAATATTGTTAAAATTAATTGTCCGGAATGTGTCATAAAGCATGTGGACGGTGATTATGATTCGCCTACTCGCAATTCCATTCAGGATAATCATACATATACCCTTTGGTATAACGAGCACGAGATTGAATTTGGCAGACTCCATAAGGGATACTGGGTTGATACAGACAAAGAATGGTATTGTGGGTGTGGAGAGTATGGAGCAGAAGGACTAGATCCTGTAGATCTTATGAAACGGCGATATCCAAAAGATTGGCTTAAGGAACCCTTTCATCCGGTTAATATAGTGAATTCGCAATCGGGTTTGTATCATATCTTTTTCTACGATACACCTGAAGATATAGAATCATGGGTAGCAGAAACCCAGAAGCATCAGGCTTTTTCGGCAAAGGAAATGACAGAGTGTTTCAGAAGAAACCCTAATATGATCTCAAGTGCCATTCATCTGTTTATCGATGCATGGCCTGCCGGTTGGATGAAGACGATCATGGATTGTGAGAGAACACCGAAGCCTGCATATTTTACATATCGGGATGCTCTTGAACCCATACTTGTAAGTCTGCGTACAGATCGATTTACTTATTATGAGGGAGAGAAAATCAGCATCGAAGCGTATGTATGTAATGATACCAATATTGTGAACAGAGACTGTGCTGTTGTATTTGAATTGTATAACAGCGGTGGAGAGATGGTGATGAGTGGCAGAACACCGGCAACCCTGGCAGATTGCGATGTCACATATGCTGCAAATGCAGAATTTTCCATAGCAAAAGTAGACGATCGTGAGAAGTTTACGCTGAAGGCAATTCTTCTGGATGAAGCAGAAAAGGTTCTTTCTACCAACGAATTGGAGATAGAAGTATTTGCTGATGTAGAACTTCCGGTGAATGATAATATCGTATTTATTACTGATATAAAAGCAGGGCAACAAACCATAGCCGGTGAGACAGTAACCGGATACAAGACTTATATGTATGCGCGTCATTTTGTTTCTATGAAGACAGGACATAAAGCAGTGGAACAATTTGAAAAAGATGACTTTAAGTTTTGGTATGACAGTAAGGTTGACAGAATTTCACCTTTGACAGGCATGAGTTTTACGGCGGATGGTTTTACTCCTATACTGGTGTGCGGAAATAAAAATAGGGATAACACGGTGCGTAAAGATTTTGTTGTGGCAGAAAAACTGTATGAAGGAAAGCGTTATATTATAAGCACACTGGATATTAGGTGTGAGAATCCTGTAGCAAAGAGGTTTATGAAAGAATTGCTGGAATTGTAGGACGGTAATTAGTCCGAGTTTCAGAAAGGATTGGTAAGTACATGAATGTAATAATAGATTAGAACAAAGCGTGGATTGACGCTACTTGGGAGAAAATCGACAAGAAATTAGCAAGGACTGCTGTAAAGAGTCGCAACAAGCTTCCCTACACCACCATAAACGGTGAGCATGATGATAGGTCTGATAAGTACTGGTGGACCAATGGTTTCTGGGGTGGCATGATGTGGCTGATGTACAAAGAAACCGGCAATGAGGAATACAGAAAGACTGCCGAGCGATCTGAAGAGCTTTTGGACAAATCCCTGAAAAATTTCAAACCTCTGCATCACGATGTAGGATTTGTATGGCATCTGACCAGTGGAGCAAGCTACAGATTAACCGGTAACACTGCATCCTTAAACAGGAATCTTTTTGCAGCCGCCTCCCTGAGCTCCAGGTATAACGTGGAGGGCGATTATATCCGTGCTTGGAATAAGTGGGGTAACTCCCCAGAGGATATCAATAAAGGCTATTCTATCATCGACTGTCTTATGAACTTGGCCCTTTTGTATTGGGCATCTAGTGAAATCGGTGATGATCGCTTCAAAAAGGTTGCCATGCGTCATATGGACATGTCACTGCGCGACCACATCCGTCCCGATGGCAGCATCAACCACATTGTAGACCATGAATCAGACAAAGTGGGCATAAAGCGTATTTTGGGTGGCCAGGGATACAATGAGACTTCCTGCTGGTCCAGAGGCCTGGCATGGGCTGTGTATGGTTCTGTCATCTCCTACATTCATGCAGGCAAAGAAGAGTATCTGGACGCTGCCAAGAGAACCGCAGACTACTTCATCGAAGGCTGCAAGAAGACAAATTATCTTCCGCTGGTAGATTTCTGTGCACCGGAAGAGCCTGTGTACTATGATAGTACAGCCGGTGTGTGTGCAGCTTGTGGTATGCTGGAGATTGCGAAGTATGTTTCTGAGGAAGATGGAAAAAGATATACTCAGGAGGCGATTAATATCCTGAAAGCTTGTGACGAGCATTTCTGCAATTATGAAGAGGATGAGGATGCACTGGTACTCATGGGGACGGAGAGATATCCTTTGAATGAGAGTGCTATGGCGGGAGTTCATATTCCCATCATTTATGGGGACTTCTTTTTTGTGGAGGCGATGTTTAAGCTGAAGGGGAATGATTTCTTTATCTGGTAAAAGGTTGGCTGTTACAACTGTTATGAATGATGATCATGTAAAGAATGATTGGAGGAATAAGATGATGAAAGTTAATTCTGTATGCGGAGAAGTATCAAGAGAAAGACTTGGTACGGTAACAACCCATGAACATGTTCTACTGGATCTCACCGCATTTTATCAGGCGCTTCCGGTTCCGGGAATTGAGGATCCGGCCACTCAAAAGGTGGAAATGTGGAATTTAGGAATATTAAGCAGGGATTGTTATGCCTTAAAGGATAATCTTCTGCTGAATGATGAGGAGGTTCAGGCGGAGGAATTGGCTTATTTTCGCCGTGCCGGTGGAGACACCGTTGTAGATGCATCACTCCCCGGAATTGGAAGAGATGCAAGAGCGCTTAAGCGTATTGCTGAAAAGACAGGGCTCAATATTATTATGGGAACCGGTTTTTATGTAGGAGAGACTCATCCAAAAGAACTGGCTGATATGACAGACCGTCAGGTGGCTGATCTTATGGTAAGAGAACTTACAGAAGGGGTGGACGGTACTGACATTCGAGCCGGATACATCGGAGAAATCGGAATCAGTGAAATTTTTGATGAGAAGGAACGCAAGGTGCTTCGGGCCGCAGCATTGGCCCAAAAAGATACCGGGGTGGCCATCAATGTACAGAGATAATTAGGAGAAAAATATGGCAACAACAAAAGAAATATTGGAGATAGCAAGTAAGTGGTATTGGAAATTGAATTTCCCCAGAGATTTTGATTCAGAGTTTAAAAAAATATCGGAAAATATTTCGCATATTGAAGATACCTCTGTTACAAAGTATATGGAACAAAATATAGCAAAGGAACCAGCTGAAAATTTGATTCTGTTTTTATATTTTTGTGAACATTTAAGCGATTTATATAATGAAAAAGGAATTCCGGAAAAAGTATTAATAGATTCAGTATCAGATTTGATTGATTCAGTATCTGCGTATTATATGCAGACGGGGTTACTGGGAGTGGTGAATCCAGATTGGATAAGTCTTTCTCTTTCGTTTCGTTTGTTTCGAATCGGAAGATTGCAGTTTGCTTTTCAAGGTGCTAAAGTAGGAGTTCCCTATTTGGGTTTGTCTAAAAATGAGCCGGTTTTGGATGTGCACATCCCCAGAGGAAAGCAACTGAATGAGGATGAAGTATTGGATTCTTTTGCAGAGTCAAAAGCTTTCTTTGAACGTTATTTCCCGGAATACCATTATCAATTTTATAGCTGTCACTCCTGGTTGTTTGATGATGCACTAGTCCCTTTGCTAAAGCCGGATTCTAACATTTTAAAGTTTCGAAAATTATTTATACCAATATACGCTGATGTTATGGATTCGGCGTTGTATTTTGTATTTGGACGTGGTGTAACCCGGGAAAACTTGCTATCCTGTGAGGTGGAGTCTGAGTTTGGTAGACGATTGAAGAGTTATGTACTTTCCGGTGGTGTACTAAAAAATGTATATGCGGTACGCAATAAAGATAACATTGGAGGAAAAAGATATGGATAAGGTGCGTTGGGGTATTATTGGCAGTGGAGGGATTGCACAGAAGAGGACGATTCCAGGAATGTTGCTGGCTGAGAATGCAGAATGCTGTGCTGTTATGGATGTGAATGAGGCAATTGTAAAAGATGTTCAGGAGCGTTTTCGTGTTCCTAAGTCTTTTACCAATTTGGAGGAGCTTCTTGCGCAGGAAGATATTGATGCGGTATATATTGCTACGCCGGTCTTCTGTCATAAAGAGCAGGTTGTTCAGGCAGCGAAGGCAGGCAAGCATATTTTGCTAGAAAAGCCCATGGGACTGACTTGTGAGGAGGGGGAAGAGATTAAGGCTTTCTGTGAGGAGAACAGTGTGAAGCTTGGAATAGGATTTATGATGCGTTTCCATGCAGCACATCAAGAAGTAAAAAAATTGATAGAGAGAGATGGCATCGGAGAGGTAGTATCTGCTTATGCAAAATTTAACTGTTGGTCCCCTGTGAATAATCAGAAATGGCGCCAGACCAAGGCTTTCAGTGGTGGTGGCGCTATGATGGATATGGGAATACACTGTATTGATCTGTTGCAATATATGACTGGTCTGCGTGCAGAAAAAATTACAGCTATGTGTGGAAATCAGATTTTTGAATATCCGGATGTGGAGGATGCTGCTAGTGCAGTGTTGCAAATGAATAATGGCGCGATGTTTGTCATTGAGGCTAACTTTAATATTCCTGACAGGATAGGAGGCTGCAAGTTTGAGATATACGGAACTAAAGGAAGGGTCATTTCTGAGAGTACCATTGGCCAGACAGAAACAGGTTCCGTTTGTTTTGTCAGCATAGATAAGACAGAAGAAGGTTTTGTTACGATAGAATATGAAAGTGGCAATATGTATACGAAAGAAATTGAAGCTTTTTCTAATGCTGTGCTAGGTGATACGGAAGTTCCTGTTACTGCCAAGGAAGGCTTGTTCAATCAGAGAATTGTGGAAGCAATTTATGAAAGCCATGCGCAAGGAATACATATAATTTTATAATAGTGAAATACCACTTTACAGGAGGAATATATGGTTACAAAAAAATCGCAAAGAGCAATTGATACGGAAATTAGTACCGGAAACACCCCAGGGATAGTTAAACTGGAGCGTTTGTTTGATTCTACTAACATGCCACAGCATTTAAGAACTTATTCGAGGGTATATATAGAGCCTGGAGCCTGTGTGGACTTCCACATGCATTTTGGCGAATCAGAAAGTTATTATATTTTGTCTGGTCATGGTGAATATAATGATGACGGTAAAATGTGTGCAGTGGAAGCAGGTGATTTGACGTATACACCAGACGGGCATGGGCATGGAATTCAGAACACTGGAAGTGATGTACTAGAATTTATTGCTCTGATTATAAAATAGGCTCTCAAAATTTTGAGCCTTACGACTAGGAATCACCAGTTGACATTGGCATGCTCAACGTGGTGTATGGGCATCGGGACAGCAAGGTTGCACGGATTTGGGAGAGGCGAACGAAAGGAATAGTAAAACTATGAAGATCAAATTACCAAAGTTAGGAAAGGCGCCGGTAGCGTTGCCACATTTTCCTACAAAGCATCAGGCATTTATCTTTCGGGCATATGAGTATGTGCCGCCTGCATTGATCGCAGAGGTTCTTGGTACTACAGAAGACAATGTCAATCAGGCGGCATCAGACATGGGACTGACAGAGCCCTGCACCAGTCATATCTGGCTAGAAAAAGGCTACATAACCATTATTCGCCGTTTGTGGCATATTCTTCCTTATGAGCAGCTGCTTGAGCTGCTTGGCAAGGAGGAAGAGGAGCTTGCTGTTATTTTGAGAGAAGAGGATTTCCTAGATATTAAGCTGGGTGACAAGCCGGTGTGCGAGCCGGTGGCATGGAGACAACTGACGAAAGAGGAAGTTGCCCAGACACGTAAAGTAAAGGAAGTTATGGAGACTGTGGATCTGAAAGGCGCTGCACCCTTTGATTTCCAATATGATGTAAGAAATATGAAATTTTCCGGAGAAGAGAAGTTTGGTATACGCATGGTGTATGGGTTCTCCGGGCTTTATCAGCATGCCTTTGATGTGGACAGCAGGACATACTGCCCTGATGAGATGTTGGAGGCTTATCAGAAGGTGGGTGTCAATGCCATTTGGACCCAAGGGGTATTGTTCCAGTTGGCGGAGTTTCCTTTTCACAAAGAACTGTCCATGGGATATGAGCAGAGGCTTTCAAGGCTGAAGGATCTGACGGAGCGTTGTGACAAGTACGGTATCAAGATTTTCCTGTATCTCAATGAGCCCAGGAGCATGCCGGAGAATTTTTATGAGAAATATCCCAGGATGAAAGGGCACAATGCCAAGAATGACAAGGTGTGTATGTGTACGTCCACCAAAGCGGTGCAGGATTATTTGACCAACAGTGTGGAATTTATCTGCCGCCAGGTGCCTAAGATCGGCGGTTTCTTCACCATTACCCGTTCGGAGAATCCTACCAACTGTTATTCTCATTCCACTCCCGACACTTGTACCTGTGAGCGGTGTAGTAAGCGTAGTGTAAGTGAAGTCATTGCAGAGACCATCGGCTGCATTGAGAAAGGTGCCCACAAGGCGAATCCGGATATCAAGGTCATCGCTTGGAGTTGGGCATGGGGTGATGATAATCTGGATATTATCAAGGCATTGCCGGAGAATGTGATCTTACAGAGCCAGAGTGAACTGAATGTGCCTCGCACCATCGGTGGTGTGGATACTTATGTGAGAGATTATTCCATGAGTATTATTGGACCTGGAGAGCGTGCCAAAGCGGAGTGGAAGGCGGCCAGGGAGCGTGGCTTAGAGACATCTGCCAAGGTACAGGTAAATACCACCTGGGAATGCTCAACGGTACCTGCTTTGCCCGTGTATCCGCTGATCGAGGAGCATATAGAGAAGATCAGGGAAGAGGGCGTGACCAATCTGATGCTCAGCTGGACGTTGGGAGGGTTCCCTTCCGGGAATATTATGCATGTGGCCAAGTATTTTTATGAAAATTATGATGCAGAGGCGCTTTTAGAGACGGAGGCACAGCAAAAGGCTGCGCGGATATTTAGTGATGCCTTTCAAGAGTTCCCGTTCCATATCGATGTATTGTATGAGGGTCCCCAGAACGGCGGACCGGGGAATCTCTTGTTTATGGAGTCTACCGGGTATCATGCTACCATGACTTGTTATGCATATGATGATCTGGAAAGCTGGCGAAGTATCTATCCGACTCCGGTATTTGAGGAGCAGTTGGCGAAGCTTTGTAAGAAGTGGGAAGAGGGACTGGAGGTGCTGGAAGGTGACGGCATAAGTGAGATGGAGATTATGGCAAATGCAGGCTATTGTCTGTTCCGCGCCAGCTTGAATCAGGTTCGTTTTTACCGTGCCCGTGAAGCCGGCGACAAGGCTGCCATGATCAGTGCCGCTGAGGCAGAGATCATCTGCGCAAGAAAGATGCTGGGACTTATGAACTTAAATCCTGCCGTTGGATTTGAGGCGGCCAACCATTATTACTATTCCAAGGGATGCCTTTGTGAGAAAATATTGAATTGCAGTGATATCATCCGGCGGATGAAAATGTAAAATGTTGAGAAATTTATAGAAATGGGGTCTTAGAAGACGCATGAAATATGGCTTTGAGATTCCGAGAGACTATTAAAAAGTTAGGGAGGATTTATTATGACTTTAGAAGAGGCCTATCAAATTTGTGTATTGAAAGCACAGTTACATTTCAAAAAACTTAATGGTCCACTTTTTGTAGAACCATCAGAGACTTATTCAGGCGATTACTATTGTTTTTATCCGTTTCAAGAACGTTTTGCTGATTTTCGGGGTGCTTGGGTTACCTCAATGATAACCGGTATGGCACCATTGATATATCAGACAATGGGGGATCGGTCTCTCTTACAATGGTCAGAACGCTTTTTGGGTGAATATTATGATAAAGTATATCGTCCCTTTACTTCGACAATTCATGATTTGGGTTTTTTATACCTGCCATATAGTGTTTATTGGTATCAGTTAACGGGAAATACTAAACACAGAGACATTGCTTTAAAGGCGGCTGATGAATTGGTGAAACGGTTTAATGTACGAGGTCATTTTATTGAGGCTTGGGATGAAATGAATAAAGAGACCAGAGAATGCAGAATGATTGTTGATACCACGATGAATCTTGCTTTGTTATATTGGGCATGGAAAGAAACTGGAAATTATTTTTACAGAGAAGTTGCAGATGCTCACTTGGAAACCGCTGTTAAAGTGCTAGTAAGAGAGGATGCGTCGGTTGCTCACGGATGGTTCTTTGATTCTGAAACAGGCCGTCCGTTACGAGAAGTTAATTCCTGTGGATTTGATGTGGGATCGCATTGGTCGAGAGGTACAGCATGGCTTGTTTATGGTCTTACAATTGCATATTCATATACAAAATCTGAAAAATATTGGAATGTTGCCCAACGTGTGACAGAAAAGTATTTGGAGTGCTTATTGGACGACACGCTTGTACCTTTATGGGATTTTCGCTTACCTGCAGAGCTGCCTGCCAGAGCTTGTATTAATGTAGCAAAGAATTATGTCCCTTCTTGGGATGAACGGTTACCGGAAAACAGGAAATATAATGTGGATTCATCTGCTGCAGCTATTATGGCCTGTGCATTTCAGCTTATGTACAAGCTGAAGCTTGATGAAAGTTATAGAAAGTATGCAGATAAAATACTTTTGGAACTGGCAAATCGTTTTTTCAATACAGATGTAAAACAGACAGCTATGTTGACCCGTTGTTATGGAAAGGATTGTTCTTCGCTTTATGGTGATTATTTTTTTATGCTTGGTCTAGCTATGCGGTTATATTCCATTAAGACCTGTTGGGAAAACGATGATAACGGAACACTTTAATTTTAAAGGAGAATCTTATGACGACAACAGAATTTGCTCTCTATGAATTAAAACAATATATGGCACAAATGGGTTGTGAAGTGGAAATCACCTTGCAGGTAGATGAAGCAGCCTTTGACACTAAGCATTTTTTTAAGTATGATTCATTTTTTGACGATGCATTTAAAATTTATGTAAAAAACGGTATTGGTACTATTTCCGGAACAAATGAACGATCTCTTCTGTATGGTGTTTATCACTTTTTAAAAAAGCAGGGGTGTCGATTTCTGCGCCCTGGCAAAGAAGGGGAGTATATCCCTTATACAGGAAATGTGAAGGATGTCTCAGAATGTTGGTATGCAGCAGTGCGGCATCGCGGGACTACTGATGGCTATTTGGGCGGTGGAGGCAAGTCTTTAATCGGTATCTTGGACTATATTGATTGGATGCCTAAAATGATGATGAATTCTTTCTTTACTGAACTTACGGATTATTATTCAACAATGCGTATCAAATTTCAGCATAATGGTAATCCTTATAAGAAACCCGAGGAAATATCACGAGAAACCTTTAGAAAATATGATAAACAAGTGGTTGACGAATTGAAGAAACGCAGTTTGATTCGGCATAGTGCGGGACACGGCTGGACGGTTGCACTTATGGATGGCATAGAAATGATTGGTCATGTGGAAGATAATGTGACGACATGTTCTAATGCGGAAATTTTGGCAGAGGTGGAAGGAGAGAGAAAGTTCTTCAAAGGAAAATCTTTATTTACTAATCTTTGTTATTCTAAGGATATAATTAGAAAGCGGTGGGCAGAGTTGGTATATTCCTATTCATTACAACATCCGGAGGTGGATGTTATTCATGTCTGGCTGGCAGATTATTTCAGTAATTTTTGCGAATGTGAGGAATGTCGTAAACTTTCACAAGCGGATTGGTATGTGAAGCTTTTAAATGAAATTGATGCGGAATTTACAAAGCATGAATCAAAGAAAAAAATCGCATTTTTAATCTATTTTGAACTGGCTTATCCACCACTTACAGAACGGTTAGAGAATGAGGATCGTTTTATAATGATGTTTGCCCCTTATGGAAGAGATTTTTCCAAGACATATAAAGAGACACCGGCAACTGATTATGTTCGTAAGCCATTAAATCAATTTGATTGGGAAGATATGCGTATGGATTATTATCTCAAACAATTATATGACTGGAAAGAAATTTTTAAGGGAGATTCTTTTGTATTCGATTATAGCCTCTTAGACAGAGTATCACATACCGAGATAACAGATGTCCTGTTTGCACCGATTCCTCATAAAGACTGTTTGTGCCTGTGGGAATATGGTTTGAATGGACGTATTGAATGCGGTGATACAAGGGGTATGACACCAACAGCTATAACTTATCATGGTATGTATGAAGCAATGTTTTATCATACTGAATCCTATGAGGACATTGAAAAAGACTACTTTATATCATGTTATGGAGAAGGAGAACCTATTAGTACTTTCTTACATGCTATCAGCAGACTCTTACCAAGGGAATACATGTTGCTACATTCGACAGTGCTTACGGAAGAAAATCAAAAGAATCTTGACACGGGTTTTTCTCTTATACAGGAATTTAAGAAAACTTTGCAGATGTATGTGCCGGACAACAGGTTTCATTTAATAAATTGTTATTATTTCAAAGAATATCTTGAACTTTTGGAGTTTATTTTTATAGTATTATTGCAAAAATCCAAGGGTTGTTCCTCTATGGAAATGGATAAGTTTATAGATGAATACCAAAAACTTGTGTTTAGAAAGGAAGCTGTTATGCCGACTTACATGACAGGTCGACAATGGTTCATACATATTAAGAGTTCGTTTACCAATAAGGATGAGAATAAACAGTTTTAATAGAATTATATGATATATGAAATACAACATTTCGGTTAGTGCGTGTCTATATGATATTTTTGGATATTGGTGCGAAAAGATATTTTATAGCACCTTAAAAATTTCATATAGACACACGCATGCCATGATAAAGAATTAGAATATTCCGCAATGTGACAATCTAAAATGTTTTAGGAAACCACCAGATTTTTATTTCATTTAGATATTTGATCATAATTGATGTCTGGAAGGAATCTATACTGGAAGATGTAATTTTTTTTCGACTGTAAACAGGCTTTTCTTCTTATCAAGATGCAACAGAACTAAAACCGCACTGCCATTGGCAGACTGCCTATGCGTGCCAATTTTTTTGCCGGGAAAGGGAGCGGTGTCATAGGAATGACGGGCAAGTTCCACCTTGACTGGGGAGAATTTGGCGGTTTCAAGTCTAAGGAGGTATTGAAATATGAAGTGGCAATGATGGCACTGTACGGAGTAGGTGCTTCTGTGGACGATCATATGCATCCTGATGACGATCTTGTATACGGTGGTAGTAGGGTTAAGGTGAATGGCTTGGGTTCACAGGGAAGATGTACCATGATCCATCAGCCTGATGAAAATAGGTATTGTATTAATATGGCATATGTGTTACTGATACCTTGATATGTCAATAAAAAGATACTATATTTGGCATTTTTTTGCCCGCAACACTGGCAACAGAAATGAATTGTTCTTATATTGTCATAGCAAAGCCCTCAGAGTTGTCCGTGGGTTTTGTTGCGTTTCAAAAATGTATGCTGTTCACGCTTCCGGTGCAGTCTTTCCAAAAAGGAGTGCGTTCGATAACTATTGTTGTTCATTGATAAATTAATACTTATTGTCATCAATGTCTTTGGCAAGCAGAATCATAGGATTGTTTCTGATACATAAATTTGTCAATTAACTCCATTTTGGGAAAAGTGTTGAGTAACTTATGAAAACTCAGAGCCGAAAAATAGAATCAATTGAAGTATAACATTTAGAGAAAGAAAGGAAAAAAGGCATGCATTCACAAATTGGAATAAATATTGAACATGATGTCAATATACATCTTGAGAATCGGTTGGAGAGCAGACATTTTTTCTGGTTCATCTGGCTTATGTATGCAGTGGTGTATATGACCAAAAACTGTTTTAATGCGGCTCTTGCCAGCATTGTAGCAGAAGGTATTCTGACTAAATCACAGACAGGAATTTTTACTTCGGTGTTTTATCTGGTGTATGCACCATTACAGATTGTTGGAGGCTTGGCAGCTGACCGCTACAGTCCGGAGCGTTTGGTAAAAATCGGACTGTTTGGCGGAGCCATTGCAAATACTATAATTTTCTTTCATCAGAATTATCATGTAATGCTTGCAGCATGGATATTTAATGGCATTGTGCAATTTGGCTTGTGGCCGGGAGTGTTTAAGATTATTTCATCACAGTTAGTGAGAAGTGACCGAAATATGATGACTTTTTACATAAGCTTTTCTGCATCTTTTGGCCTTTTACTTTCCTATATTGTAGGAGCAGTAATTATAGACTGGAGAATCAATTTTGTAATTTCAGCAGTAGCGTTGCTACTGTTTGGGGTATTAATGGAGGTGTATTGCAGGTATTTAAATCCGTACATGAAATGGGACAAACCAGAGAAACAGACTGATGGTGAACCTAAGGCTGAATTGCATATGTCTATTGCTAAGCTTTTTGGGATCAGCGGCTTTTTTGTTGTCACTGTGGTGGCCTTTATGCGTGCTATACTTGATCAGGCTACCAAGACACTTGCACCAGTTATGTTGATGGAGAGTTATAAAAATGTCTCTCCAAATACTGGAAACTTTTTCAATTTAATGATTATTATGTTTGGGATATTGGGGTCAATCTTTGTAAAAATGGTATTGTATCCAAAACGTGTCCGAAATGAATTGAAAGGATTTATGGTGTTGTTGCTGTTAGCACTTCCTGTCTCTGTTATGTTACAGTATGTCGGAAAAATCAGTATGATCCAGATGATTCTTGGACTGAGTGTAAGCAGCGCTTTATTTACCGGAGGAAATTTGTTTATTTCTTATTATACCAATTGTTTTGTAAAGTATGGTAAAAGTGCCACCGCAGCTGGAGTCATTAATGCAGCCGCAGCTCTAGGAATCGTAGTGGCCGGCTATGGATTTTTGCGCATTGCTGAGATTTGGGGCTGGCAGGCGGTGACAGTATTGTGGATTGGTATGATAGTAGTTATGATAATCCTACTGTTTGCTATTCTTCCAACTTATAGAAAATTTAAGGAAACGTAAGGGAAAGAGTTATCTATGCACTAAAAGGCAGATGTATAAAACAACAGGCATAGCCACACTGTCAGTGTTAAGAGCAAAAGCTCGCCAACGACATCCTCTTTTTAATGACAACTTAAGATAGCTGTAACACATATGCAAGCCAGGTTAAACGCGGCAAAGCGGAGGTAATAGAGGATATCATGACTTTGTATGATATAAATGTGGAATTAGAAATCAGGGAATGCGTAAAGAAAGTTTATCTTGGCATGACAGGAGAGGAACTTGCGTTTACTGCGGATAGGGGCAGAGTGGATTTTGTAGTGCCGCAATTACATTGTCATACGTCAATTGTTGTTGAATATTAATGTTATCATCGGCTGATTGAAAATGACTCAAAAGATGGCGAAAGTAGAGGTAACCCATTGTAACCAATTGACTAATTGGTTACAATGGGTTATAATATAATTACGAAGAAAATTGCTTTTATTGTGAGGTCTCTATATGCAGAAACATTTTGAACGAATTCAAGAATTAGAAAATTTGATAGCAAAGCTCCCGCAAGGCAGCATCACTTATAAGACCATCCACGGAAAGGAGCAGCCATATCTTCAGTGGACTGAAAAAGGGAAAACAAAAAGTAAATATATAAAGACAGCAGAGCGTGAAACGGTCATTGCTCAGGTGTCTCTACGTCGCACGCTTCAAGAAGAACTTAAGGCTTTAAAAGCGGAAGCTCCTTCTGTCGTGGCAAAGACGGCGGGCGTTTCTTTTGAGACAAATGTCATTACCGGACGTGATCTATACGCTATGACTGAGGGAGTCCGTGATTGGGAAAGGCGGGATTGCTTTGAACAACTACAGAAATATCTGAATGGGGCCGGTTATGATCGTGTCTGTCTTGTATATGGTCTTCGACGTACCGGTAAAACTACAATGCTTCGCCAGGCTTTATATGAATTGAGCAAAGAACAGTTTGAAAAAGCAGTTTATATTAAGGCCAGAAGCGTTGATACAATGGCTGCAATGAATCGCGACCTAAAAAAACTTCAGGAGTTAGGCTATAAGTATATTTTCATTGATGAAGTAACGCTTATGCCGGACTTCATTGACTCTGCGGCGCTGTTTTCTGATATCTACGCAGCTATGGGCATGAAGATTGTGCTGTCAGGAACAGATTCTCTGGGATTTTGGTTTACCCTTCGTCAGGAACTTTATGATCGGGCAGTGACGATCCATACGACGTTTATTCCCTATAGAGAACACAGCCGGATCTTAGGTATTGATAGTATTGATGAGTATATTCGCTATGGTGGGACACTTCGTGCCGGCGAACTTATCTTTGACGATGTTGACGTAAATGCAGAGGATGCTTCTTTCCGCGATGATGAAACAACCCGTCACTATATTGATACCGCGATCTGCAAAAATATTCAGCATTCTTTAGACTGTTGCAAAGACGGCCAATACTACCGCCATTTGCAGTCGCTTTATGATGCCGGTGAACTCACAAACGCGATCAATCGTATCATAGAAGATATGAACCATCGGTTTGTCCTTCGTACATTCAATAAACGCTTCAAATCGCATGATCTTGGTTCGACCGCTCAATTGTTGCGTAAAGAAACTGATCCGATGAGAAAGTCTGATATTCTGGACCTGGTTAGTACTGATGATATCAATGATCGTTTGATGGAACTGCTTGATATCCGCAATCAGGAAAACCTGTCCGTTGGCATCACGAAGGCTCATATTGCAGAAATTAAAGAATATCTCATGGCATTGGACCTTATCGTCGAGAGTCCTGTCGAGACATCCGTTGATGCGGAAGGCTTGGAAGGCATCCTGTTTGCACAGCCTGGCATGCGGTACTGTCAGGCACAGGCATTGGTACACTCCCTGAAAAAAGATCCTGTTTTTGAAAAGCTCAGCGAGGTGGAAAAAAACATGGTATGTGAACGCATTCTGGAAGAAGTGCGTGGGCGTATGATGGAAGAGATTGTGCTTTTGGAGACTACAAGAGCGATAGATAAAGATCGTCATGTCTTTAAGATGACCTTTGCCGGTGCTGAGTTTGATATGGTAATCTTTAGCGATAAAACCAATTCTTGTGAATGCTACGAGATTAAACACAGTGATCAAATTGTAGGACGCCAGGCGCAGTATCTGACAGATGAGGAATGTTTGAGAGCGACGGAACGTCGTTTTGGCCCAATTACAAAACGATGCGTTATTTACCGCGGATCCGATGTGGACTTGGAGAATGGTATTGTTTACAGAAATGTGGAAGATTATCTAAAAAACCTTTGAAATACGAAGAAAATTTGTATTGACAAATCCATATTTTATGATAATATAAACATATGAACAATGATTCATATGTTTATATTTTTTGGAGGATAGAGCGATGAAGAAGACTTACAAGATCGAAGTAGATTGTGCCAATTGTGCTAGGAAGATGGAGGAAGCCACCAAGAAGGTAGAAGGTGTGGCAAGCGCTACGGTCAGCTTTATGACCCAGAAGATGAGTGTGGAATTTGCAGAAGGGGCAGATGAGAAGGCAGTCATGGCGAAGGTGGTGAAAGCCTGCAAGAAGGTGGAAGATGACTGCGAGATCTATCTGTAAGAGGATACATATATGACCAGAAAGCAGAAGAAAGTGCTGTGGCGTATTATTGCAGCGTCTTTATTACTTGTGTTTGTCAGTTTTCTGCCAGAGAACTGGCTTGCCGGAGTGGAAAAGGGGCGTGTTGTGCTGTACCTGATTCCTTATCTGATCATCGGCTATGATATTCTGCGAAAGGCTGTGCTGGGAGTGATTCACGGGGAAGTGTTCGATGAGAATTTCCTGATGGCAGTGGCCACTGTGGGAGCCATGCTTCTTTCAGATTATCGGGAAGGCGTGGCGGTAATGCTGTTTTACCAGATTGGAGAGCTGTTTCAGAGTGTGGCAGTGGGTAAGAGTCGCAGGAATATCAGTGCTCTGATGGACATTCGACCGGATTATGCCAATGTGGAGGCAGAAGATGGTATGCTGACTCAGGTGGATCCGGAGGAAGTGGCTGTAGGTTCGGTGATTCTGGTAAGACCGGGAGAGAAGGTGCCCATTGACGGTGTGATCGTGGAGGGCAGTTCTACTTTGAATACCAGTGCCTTGACCGGTGAGAGTCTGCCCAGAGAGGTGGCAGCAGGTGAGGAGATTGTCAGTGGCTGTGTGAATCTGTCAGGAGTGCTTAGGATTCGCACCACCAAAGAATTCGGGGAATCTACCGTATCCAAGATACTGGATCTGGTGGAGAATTCCAGTATGAAGAAGGCGAAGGCGGAGAATTTTATTACCAAATTTGCACATTATTACACACCGATCGTCTGCTACAGTGCGTTGGCGCTGGCAATCCTTCCGCCCATTGTGAATTTGCTCATGGGTCAGTCGGCAGACTGGAGTAACTGGGTCGTCAGAGCCTTGACTTTCCTGGTAATCAGCTGTCCGTGTGCGTTAGTGATTTCCATACCGTTAAGCTTCTTCGGAGGCATTGGTGGTGCTTGTTCCTGTGGTATTCTGGTGAAGGGATCCAACTATCTGGAAGCTTTGGCCAAGACTAGGTACGTGGTGTTTGATAAGACCGGTACTTTGACCAAAGGTGTTTTTCAGGTGACACAAGTCTGCCCGGTGGGACCGCAAGAGGAATCGACCATGTCAGGTCAAGGAGCGGGAGTATCTAAGCAGGAGCTACTGAAATATGCGGTATACGCAGAATGTTATTCCAATCATCCCATCAGTAAAAGCTTAAAGGAAGCCTACGGTCAGGAGCCGGATCATACCTTAATCGGCAAAACGGAAGAAATCAGTGGTCATGGTGTGATCACTGAGGTAGAGGGATGCAGGGTGGCGGCAGGTAACCGGCGGCTTATGGAGAAGCTGGGGATCGCAGCTTCGGAGCCCGACAAAGCGGGAACTGTTGTGTATGTGGCAGTGGACGGCAATTATTGTGGTTATATCCTGATCTCCGATGTGGTAAAGGAACAGTCGGCAGATGCCATAAAGGCGCTGAAAAAATCCGGCGTCCAAAAGACAGTGATGCTGACGGGGGATAGTCGACAGGTGGCAGAGGCAGTGGCTGCGCAGCTTGGTGTGGATGAAGTCAGAAGTGAGCTTTTGCCGGAGGATAAGGTATTGCAGGTGGAAGCGCTGCTGGCGCAGAAGGGCAGGAACGAGGTGCTTGCTTTTGTGGGTGACGGTATCAACGATGCACCGGTATTGTCCCGGTCGGATGTGGGTATTGCCATGGGGGCACTGGGATCGGATGCGGCCATTGAGGCGGCGGACGTGGTACTGATGGACGACAATCCCCAAAAGATTTCCCTTGCCATAGGTATTTCCAGAAAATGCCTGCGCATTGTATATGAAAACATTGTATTTGCGCTGGGTGTCAAAGGAATCTGCCTGATATTGGGCGCTTTGGGCAAAGCCGGTATGTGGCTGGCAATCTTTGCTGATGTGGGTGTGATGGTAATCGCTGTGCTCAATGCCATCAGATGTCTGAAGGTGGATAAGGTGCAGAAGCCACAATAAATTTAATATCAAGAGAAACAAAACAGTAACCGTCGCATATGCTGAATACAAGAGCGTATGCGACGGTTTTCTCATGGATTGTAAAGAAAAAATATTATCAAATGATTATCGTGATTTGATCCTGGACTATTTTTTGCGGGATGATGCGCAGGTACCATTGGACTTGTGCACAGTGAATGTAGACGAACTGTTTCGTCTGGTTTATATCAATCAAAACCAGTTGGCACCCATTGTGGATACCCCTTATGAATATTTATATACACCCAGGCTGTATGGACTCATGCCTATCAGTGGCGGAAGCGGTAACGCTTCCTTTGATCCTTTAAGCCTCACTGCAAGTGGCATCACGCAGGTACAGAGGCAACCTCTTTCGCTGACCGGGAGGGGAGTGATCCTGGTATTGATTGGCAGTGGTATAGATTACACACTGGACGTTTTTCGGGATCAGAATGGAAATACCAGACTTTTGTCTATTTGGGATCAGACCATTCAAGACGGTACGCCACCGGAGGGCTTTCTATTTGGAACAGAATATGATCGGGAGACCATTAACAGAGCATTGGCCTCGGAGGATCCTTTTGCAGTGGTACCCACCAGAGACGAAGGCAGGCATGGCAGCACCATGCTCAGTGTGGCGGCCGGAAGCAGGAGAAATGCGGGGAATATCTATACGGGGGCGGCGCCGGATGCACAGCTTGCAGTGGTAAAATTAAAGCAGTGTAAGCCATATCTGAGGGATTATTATCTGCTCCCGCAAGATGTGGAAGCCTATGAGGAGCAGGATATTATGCTGGCACTACAGTATGCAGATTCTCTTTCTGATCAGTTGAACCGGCCGGTGGTGATCTGTATGGGTCTGGGAACCAATATGGGAGCTCACAGCGGCGATTCGGCGCTGGATCGATACCTTGCCGGATTAGCTGTGAAAAAGAGTAGGGCAATTGTCATTGCAGGAGGAGATGAGGGCAATGCGGCACATCATTACAGTGGAACGTTAAGAAGGGGAGAGGAGGCTCAGGAGCTTACAGAAGCAGAAAATTTTGAAAATGTGGAAATTCGTGTGGGAGAGAACTGCCGGGGCTTTGTCATGGAGTTCTGGGGCAGTGTGCCGGATATCTACAATATTGAGATCCGAACGCCGGGCGGTGAGACAGTACCACCCCTTAGATTGAGCATGGGTCAGAGTGTGACCTACAGCTTTATCTACGAGCGGTCTAAGGTCACCGTCTCCAATGTGTTAGTGGAGCCTGTGACCGGCGAAGAACTGCTGATTTTCCGCTTGCAGGATCCGACGGCCGGTATCTGGAATTTCAGAGTATCCGTTGCCGGGCGGGTAAATAACGGCACCTTTCACATGTGGCTTCCTATCACACAGTTTCTTACTTCAGAAGTATATTTCACCGAGCCCGATCCCTATACCACCCTGACAGAGCCGGCCATGTCCGACAATGTGATTGCGGTATCTACCTACAATGATGCCAACAACAGCTTCTTCATCGAATCCGGCAGAGGGTTTTCACGGACAGGACAGATACGGCCTGATTTTGCGGCTCCCGGGGTCAATGTATCCACTGCGTATGGAAAGCAGACCGGTAGCAGCCTGGCTGCCGCCATCAGTGCCGGCGCTGTAGCTCAATTTTTCCAGTGGGCCGTGGTGGAAGAAAATAATGAGTACCTGGACACCCAGGAAATCAAAAACTACCTGATCCGCGGCGCCGCAAGAGAACAAGGTACCATATACCCCAACCGCGAAATGGGCTACGGCCGCCTAGATCTGGCCGGAACCTTCGATGTCCTCGCCAGATTATAGTCCCTTACCCCCCGCTGTACACCTAAAATCGACGAATTTGAATAAAATTTTACAAAAAATCTTAAAAAATCACTTTGCTTATTTGGAAAATGTGATATAATGTTCGTACAGGGCAGAGCCAAGTAAACAAGAAAACAGATGCCGAGCTTGCTCGAGCAACTGTTCTCTTGTTTATTTGGCGAGCGAAGCGACCGAGGAAATGCGCAGCATTTTCGAGGCTCTGCCCGTCACTCGCCGCATACCCCATATACCCCGGTGTCGTCCAAAACGTCCCCTAAGTTACATCCCCTATGCGCCTGCCAGTGCCCTGTAATTGGAGGAAATTATGACAAACAAAGTAATCATCAAAAGCAATAAGTACGGAATCAATCTGATCCTGGACGATCAGTCCCCATTCCCGGAGCTTTTGCAAATAATAGCCGATAAATTCAAAGAATCCGGCAGTTTCTTCAAAGATGCCCAGATGGCCATTTCTTTCGAAGGCAGAACCCTAACCGCCAGGCAAGAACAAGAAATCGCCGACACCATCACGGCAAACAGCGCGATCCGCATTGTCAGCATCATAGACAGCAACAAGGACCTGGAAACCTTAATGAAAGAGCGTGTAGAAAGCTATCAGGAGCCCCAACCGGCACCCTATATCCCCCAGGATTATGCCGCCATGGACATCCCGCCCGCAGCAGATTTTTACAAGGGCAACTTACGCTCCGGTCAGACCTTAGAGTGTGCATCCAGCGTAACGCTGATCGGCGATGTGAATCCCGGTGCCACCATCATTTCCGATGGCAATATCGTAGTGCTGGGTTCCCTGAAGGGTAATGCCTGTGCAGGTGCCTCGGGAGATGAGAGTTGCTTTATCTTTGCACTGGACATGCGCCCCATACAGCTTCAGATCGGAGATTTGATCGCCAAGAGCCCAGATAAAGAAAAAGAGAATGGCTGGGGCAGAAAGAAGACAAAGGCAGACAACGGCAAGTATTCTGCCCAGATTGCGGTAGTACGTGATGGCTACATCGGTATTGAACCAATGACCAAAGGTTGTTTGGATCGCCTGTAAACATGGCAGTCCGGATTATAAAAGGTACAAATATGTCAGGAGGAGACAGTAAATGAGTGAAGTAATTGTAATCACGTCCGGAAAGGGCGGAGTAGGTAAGACCACTACTACAGCGAATGTGGGAACAGGGCTTGCCATGTTGAACAAGAAGGTAGTTATGATCGATACGGATATCGGACTCCGTAATCTGGATGTGGTTCTGGGACTGGAGAACCGTATCGTGTACAATTTGGTAGACGTAATTGAAGGAAAGTGCCGTCTGAAACAGGCGCTGATCAAGCATAAGAAGTATCCGGAGCTGTGCCTGCTTCCTTCCGCACAGACAAGAGATAAGGACGCTGTTACTCCTGAACAGATGATAAAGCTGGTTGAGGAATTAAAGGAAGAATTTGATTATATTCTGTTAGACTGTCCCGCAGGTATCGAGCAGGGCTTTAAGAATGCCATTGCAGGTGCAGACAGAGCCCTGGTAGTGACTACCCCTGAAGTATCTGCTATCCGTGATGCCGACAGAATCGTAGGCTTGCTGGAAGCCAATGAGATGAAGAAGATCGACCTGATCATCAACAGAATTCGTATGGATATGGTAAAGAGAGGCGATATGCTGAAAGTGGAGGATGTATGTGACATTCTTTCCATTAACCTGATCGGTGTGGTTCCTGATGATGAGCAGATCGTAGTATCTACCAACCAGGGTGATCCCCTTGTAGGAACAGATTGTCTGGCAGGTCAGGCTTATCACAATATCTGTCAGCGTGTTGCAGGTGAAGAAGTACCTTTCATGGATCTGGATGCCAAGAAGGGTGTAATGTCGATGATCAAGGGATTATTTAAAAAATAAGGGAGGCTTGCCATGAAGATAATGGATTTTTTCCGTAAAAAAGGCTCGGGAGAAATAGCGAAGGATCGTTTGAAATTATTGTTGGTTTCTGACAGAGCCAACTGTTCACCGGAGATTATGGAGATGATCAAGAATGATATCATTGCAGTGATCTCCAAGTATATGGATATTGATGCTCAGGGTCTGGATATCCAGATCACTGAGACTGAGTCTGAAGGAAGCAATGGTACGGTACCGGCATTGTTTGCCAATATTCCTATCAGGGATATGAAGCATAAGCCTGTCAGATAAGAATGCATAAGTACATACACGAATGATCTAAAAAGCTGTGGCATCGTGATACACGAGACCGCAGCTTTTTGTGTTGTGCGCCTGGCGGCGCACGTTTCTAACTGGTGAAAGTCTGGAGACCGCCCGGTAGTGGGAAGGTCATAGCCGAAAGCAAGGGTGTCCATCGCGAGGTG
>JAZQGM010000075.1:0-25417 GCA_045540075.1 Acetatifactor sp.
CTGCAGAAGGCAGCAGTAGCCTTTAATAAGACCAATAAGGAATATCAGATCAAGATCAGGACTTACATCGACAATACTGTAGAGTGGACAGAGACCACCTACTCAGATGCCATTGCACGCCTGAATGCAGATATCGTGGGAAATGACTGCCCGGATATCATTGACTTAAGCAATGTGGATCTGAATAACTTGGCAGGCAAAGGTGCTTTGGAAGACCTGACCTCTTACTTAGAGACAAGTGTTATTGCCAATAAGTCCATGTTTGTGCCCAGCGTACTAAATGCCTACAACATGGGAGGCGCGCAGGTGACAGTGCCTAAGTATTTTTACATTGCTACTTTGTTGGCTAAGACCTCTTTGGTGGGTGAGAAATCCGGCTGGACCTTGAAAGATGTGATTGCTTTGGCGGATGCCCATCCGGAGGCAAGTCTTATGCACTATGTGAATAAAGAAAGTGCTTTGCAGTTGTGTATGCAGTTTGCCAGTGATACGTTCATTGATTATTCCACCGGAAAATGTAATTTTCAAAGCCCTGAATTTATCCAGGTACTGGAATTTGCCAACCGGTTTGAGGAAGAGGGAGACTATGAAGAGAGTCTGCCGACTATGATTCAGTCGGGGAAGATTCTGCTGTCTCAAGTGTCTTTTAGTCAGGTGGAGGAGTATCAGATGTACAGCCTGATGTTTAAAGATGAGACCACCAGCATCGGTTTTCCTACCTTTGACGGCAGCACAGGTGTCTTCATCATGGGCAGTGAGATGTATGGTATTTCTGCCAAGAGTAAGCATAAGGATGGAGCATGGCAGTTTGTTGAAAACATTCTGGCAGATTATGATGAGGATCGTAACTGGAACTTCCCTTCCAACGAAGCACAGCTTGATAAAATGTTTGAGGACTCCATGACGCCGGATTATCAGTATGACGAGAAGGGACAGATCATGAAGGACGAGCAGGGCAATCCACTGCAGTATCCTAAGACTTCCTGGGGATATGACGACTGGGATGTAGATATCTACGCGGCCAGTCAGAAAGAAGTGGATGAGATCAAGGCTATGATCGAAGTGGCAAAGCCTATGGCCCAGGGCGATCAGATGATCTACAGTATGATCGCAGAAGAGGCAGCGGCGTATTTTGAAGGGCAGAAGAGTGCAGAGGAAGTGGCAAAGATCATTCAGAGTAGGGTGGAGATTTATGTTAGTTCCAAGAGCTGACAGTGAATCGATAGAATAGAGGAAAAATATAACCTGAGGCAGTTGCCTAAATGGCACTGCCTCGATTTTTTAGTGTGACAGTT
This sequence comes from Acetatifactor sp., assembly GCA_045540075.1. GTDB lineage: Bacteria > Bacillota > Clostridia > Lachnospirales > Lachnospiraceae > Acetatifactor. Next base: position 1,296 of record JAZQGM010000075.1, read on the forward strand.
TTGCAATGAAGATATGAGTTCCGGCTTTGACATGAAATAAATTGACAATTTCCACTGAAACGATTAGAATGGTAAAAGATATGATACATAAGTTGATCGTAGACAGGAGATTGGTATGAAAAAAAATTATATTTTTGCAGTGGTGATGTCAATGGCATTGTTGCTGGGCGGTGTATACACCGGACAGGTTTTGGCCGCCACAGAACCGGAAGTAGTGGATGTGATGTTCCTTCATGATACCCACTCTCATCTGAATGCATTTGCCACAGTGGAAGGCGGGCAGTCTCAGGTATTAGGTGGTTTTGCCAGGATTAAGACTCTGATCAGGGAGCAGAAGGAGAAGAATCCGGATACGTTGCTTCTGGATGCCGGAGATTTTTCCATGGGGACGCTGATTCAGGTGGTGTTTGAGGAGGAAGCTTCGGAACTGAGGATGTTGGGGAATCTGGGGATTGATGCCACTACCCTTGGCAATCATGAATTTGATTACGGTGCTGACGGGCTTGCCAATATGTTGGTGACTGCGGTGAACAGTGGGGATCCCTTACCGGCCATGGTGGTGTGCAATGTGGATTGGGAGGCTATGAAAGAGTCTTTTATGACTCAGGAGCAACAGAATCTGGCAGCAGTGTTTGATTATTATGGTGTAGAAGAGTACATAGTGGTGGAGAAAAATGGTGTGGACATTGCCATTACAGGCGTATTTGGGAAGGATTGTCTGGACTGTGTGCCAAATTGCCCATTACTATTCAGGGATCCTGTGGAGGCTGTGAAAGAGACGGTGGCCAAGATTCAGGAGAAAGAAGACGTGGACATGATTGTCTGTGTATCACACGGCGGTACATGGGAGGACGAGGACAAGTCAGAGGATGAGATTCTGGCCAAGAGTGTGCCGCAGCTTGACCTGATCATCAGTGGTCACACCCATACCAAGTTAACAGAGCCTATTGTGCATGGCGATACTTATATTGTATCAGCGGCAGAATACGGCAAGTATCTGGGCAGCCTGTCTATGAGCAGAAAGACGGACGGACGCTGGAAGATGAGTTCTTATGAACTGATCACGGTGGAACCTTCTATAGCGCCGGATCAGGAGACCCAGGCGAAGGTAGATGCCCTGATGGCTATGGTAGATAGTAAGTATCTGGAACAGTTTGGTTTTAGCAAGGATCAGGTATTGTGTACCAATGAGATCGTGTTTGCAGACAGTTCTGATACCGGAACACTTCACACGGAGGTGAATCTGGGAAGTATCATGGCAGATGCGTATACCTTTGCAGTGGAGCAATTTACGGATGGGGATGAACATCCTGTGGATGTGGCGGTGGTGCCGGCAGGAACCATTCGTGACACATACGCTTTGGGAAATCTGACCACAGAAAATGTATTTCATTCCTTTTCCCTAGGAATCGGTGCCGATGGGGTACCGGGTTATCCATTGATCAGCGTGTATCTCACCGGGGCAGAGCTTAAGACAGTGGCTGAGATCGATGCCACTGTGTCTGACTTGATGACTACGGCAAGACTGTATGCGGATGGGCTGTACTGGCATTATAATCCCAACCGGATGCTCCTAAATAAGGTGACAGATGTGTATCTGTGTAATGGCGCAGAGGAACGGGTGGAACTTAGGGATGATCAGCTTTACCGGGTGGTGACGGACTTCTATTCCTCCCAGATGCTGGGTGGGGTGACAGATCTGTCTTACGGATTGTTGTCCATCGTGCCGAAATTTGCAGATGGTACGCCCATCACTGACTATGAGGATGCCATTATCACACAGGATGGACAGGAATTAAAAGCGTGGGTGGCTATCGCCAAATATATGCAGTCCTTTGCGGATACGGATGGAGATGGTGTGGGCAATGTGCCGGCCAAATACGGTATCACGGAAGGACGCAAGGTAGTGGAAAACAGTAAGAAGCTGGGAGATTTATTAAAGAATCCGAATAAGTTCTTCTTTCTGATCATTGGTGCGATCGCAGTGGTGATGATATTGATAGTGGTTGTGATCTTGGTGATGATCAAAGTGCTAAAGAAGGTGGTCAAAGGAATCAGAGGAGTGTAAGTGATGAAAGAATTATTAAAACTTTATGCCGCGTTTTTTCGAATCGGCGGCTTGACCTTTGGTGGCGGTCTCACCATGTTACCCATGTTAAAATATGAGCTGGTGGAGAAGAATGGCTGGGTAACAGAGGATGATCTTTTGGATTATTATGCGGTGGGGCAGTGTACCCCTGGAATCATTGCGGTAAATGTGTCCACCTTTGTGGGATACAAGAAAAGGGGCGTCATCGGTGCCATTTTTTCCACTCTTGGCATGATCAGCCCATCACTGATCATTGTGTCAATTCTGGCACTTTTCCTGGATCAGTTTATGAGCAATGAGATCGTGGCACATGCGGTGGAAGGGATTAAGATCGTAGTGTGTGCCCTGATGTTAAGTACAGTAGTGACCATGGCCAAGAAGACCCTTATCAGCAGATTGTGCTATGGGATTGCAGTAGCAGCATTCCTGCTTGCGGTGTTTACGCCGATTCCTACGGTGCTGATGGTCATTGTGGCAGGAATATTGGGCGTGGCCCTGTATAAGATGGGAGGGCTGAAGCTATGAGAGTATTCTGGGATTTGTTCATAGAATTTTTTCAGGTGGGCCTGTTTGCAGTAGGTGGAGGTCCGGCTACTATTCCTTTTTTGATGGACATTCCTTCTAGACATGACTGGTATGAAGTGTCCGATGTGGCACAGATGTTGGCAGTCAGTGAGAGTACACCGGGACCTATCGGTATTAATATGGCTACGTATGCGGGGTACAATGCGGCAGGATTTGCAGGTGGGATCGTGGCCACATTTTCTCTGGTACTGCCCAGCCTGATCGTGATCGTATTGATTGCAAAGATTCTGGAGAATTTCAGTAAGAATATGTATGTGAAATCTGCTTTCCACACCATTCGCCCGGCGGTGACGGGATTGATCGCTACGGCGGTGTTGGGAATCTGGCAGACTACACTTTTTACGGCTACGGGTGGAAGCTTTCAGTTTCCGGTTTTTCGGGTGTTGCTCTGTGCGGCGTTCTTTGTGGGGATGAATGTTAAGAAGCTGAAGAAGCTGCATCCGGCATTCTGGATCCTTTGCGGGGCTGTGATAGGGATTGTGTTTCGGATGTAGATGATTTATGGGATATAAAATAAGGAAAAGCCTGTGTAAATTGTTTTTTTGCAGCTTACGCAGGCTTTGATTTATTGGTAAATCTTTCGATAGCGATTATGCTGCCGCCTGTCTTGCAGCGAGATCTTTCCTGAATAAGAATTTAAATACAGTACGGATCAAGGGCTGAATGAAGAACAACTGTGTAAAGAAGGCGAAGGGGAAGTTGTAGCACATTAATTCCAGCCAATTTGCGATTAGCTTGATCACATGGAAGCTTTCATAAAACGGATAATAAATGATGGCTGCAATAAAGCTCATGGCAGGGCACATCAGTCCCACTGTGGTGCAGATAATGGCTGTTTCAAACAATACGGGATGTACTTCCCCGGGGTTGAAAACCTTGCATGCCAGCTTGAAAGAGCAGGGGCTTCCCATGACCATTTCCAAAGTAAAGGCAAATGCAAACTCAATCAATACCAACGCCCAGATGGGAAGGTAGGTTCCGAACATATACACACCGCCTTGGGCGTTGATGGCTGCGATGACACTGTTGGTTCCGGTCATCTGTATCAGCAGATCCCCGTGCAGGACGTAGAGACTGAAGAAGACATAGACATGAACAGTTACGAGTACGGTGAGAAGGGCGAAGACTATTCTCTGAAATTGATTTCTTGGCATGATAAATCCTCCTTGATTTTTGACATAAAAATAGACACCTGCGTGCCGTGATCAGATTTACATACCGGTTCGGTAACACATGTGTCGTTCGAGGTTTCTATTTTTTAGTTGACGGACAGATTGTATCATTATTTTAGGGTATAAGTCAAGTAAAAGTTTATTTGTGATTTGTTAAAAATGGTTGACAATTGTAGCACACTCTGGTATGATAAGGTTGACAGCAGTAATACGAATGGAGGGAGCATATGGGTAAAGAAAGTATTATTTTACAACAGAGTGAATGGTATATCATGGAAAAGCTTTGGGAAGAGAGCCCGCGGACGATTGTGCAGTTATATCATGCACTGGAGGTGGACCCGGGCTGGAGTAAGAGCACAGTGAACACTCTTCTTGGACGTATGGTGGATAAGGGGATTATTTATTATGAAGACGGTGGAAAAGCCAGGCAGTATTACCCCAAAGTGCGCAGGGAGGATGCGGCACATGCGGAGACCGAGAGCCTGTTGAAGCGTGTCTATCAGGGGTCGGTCAGTATGATGATGAGTACATTGGTGAAGAAGAATGCACTGAGTGATGAGGAGATCGATGAGTTATATGAGATTCTCCGGAAAGCGAGGTGACTTATGGCAGAGATTATCATTACTTCTTCGATATTGATTTTGGCGCTGATTTTGCTTCGGAAACTTTGCTGGGGGAAAGTAAGTCGGCGGTTGCAGTATGGGTTATGGCTTTTGTTAGTGATTCGGTTGTTGGTACCAGCGCAGTTTTTTACAAGTTCTTTCAGTATAATGCAAGTGATTGATTATGCAGGAGAAGTGGTTTATGAGCAGTGGGAATTGATACACAGTGGTCAGCAGGGGAGCGTAGTTGCAGACGAACAATTAACAGACATGCAAGTGCACAAGACATTTCAAGATCAGATGATAACCGACACTGAGGGAAGAGGTCAACTTGACTGGGAAAATTCGCAGACATTGGTTGGAGTACAGGATGAAGCACGCAAGCCGGAAGTGCCGGAAGGCTTTGACGTTGGGGGCAATAGCGATATTGGAGTCTTTGGAAGCGTGCTGCTTGGAATTTACATAGTGGGAGTATTGACGAAAGCCGGGTGCCTGATCCTTTGCAATCTACGTTTTCGAAAAAAGCTTGTGGCAGGTAGGCGCCTGATCGGGCAGGAGGGCAGGCTGAAGGTATATCTGGCAGAGCAGTTGGAATCTCCTTGCTTATGCGGTATGTTTGCACCGACCATATACATGACGGAGGCCGGACTTGCAACACAGGAGAGAAAAAATCATATTTTACTCCATGAGATGACTCATTACAAACATGGGGATCATATCTGGACTGTAGTCAGAAGTCTGTGTCTTGTGCTGTATTGGTTTCACCCATTGGTTTGGGTAGCAGCAATACTTTCCACCCAGGACAGTGAGCTGGCTTGCGATGAGGGTACACTGATAAAGCTTGGGGAGGAGAACAGGCAGGCTTACGGGCGTACTTTGATTGAAATGACGACAGGCAAGACCAAGAACGCCCAGCTTTTGTATTGTGCCACAGGGATGATCAACGGCAAGAAGGAGATTAAAAAGAGGATTACGGCCATTGCGGCTTATAAGAAGCAGATGATTTGGACAGCAGTGCTTGTGGTGGTATTTGCCTTGTTTTTGTCTGCTTGTACTGCTGGGCGGACTTCAACTACAGAGTCGCAGGGGGATATTAGTGAGACGCAAGGTGAAAAAAGCCAAGTTGATGAACAAGCCGGTCAGATGAGTGAGTGGTTGGTACACGAGGATGTGGTGCAGAATACAGACGGCAGCTTCCGTTTATCAGAGTATACCATCGATCTGACCGGTGACAAAATAAAAGATACCATAGTCTTTGATGTCACATGTTATGACGGGACCTTTGAGGAAGGCACGACTATCACGGAGGAATTGCTTTGGAAGCATCTGTGGAACAATAAGGTAGAGATCAGGGCTAAGGTTCTGGAAGGGCATGAAGAAAGCCAGAGTCAAACTGCGCAGGAAACAGTTCTTTGGGAGTACCCCTATTCCATTGTACATGCAGGAAACGGCAATCTGGCATATGTGCAATATGAAAAGCAGAATTGTCTTTTGCAATATGGCAATGAAGTGGGGCAGGGGCACGGAAGGTTCTGGTATCGGCTGTGGAAGCTTATGCCATCCGGCAAGGAACCGATTTTGCTGAAAGAGAACGAGGCAATCTATGATACGATAGAAATCAGACAAGCGTCAGAGGATGAGATTGCACAGGTACTTTTGGTGGCAGAAGAATTAGATGAATTTTTTAAGAGTTCCAACACAAAGATTTTTGTGAATGCCACTTGGGATGCAGAAGAGTGTTATCTGTATGGTGGTGAACACGGTTTGACTAATGGTTATAGAAGGCAGAGTGCTTTTGAGACTTTTATGAAAGAGGTTGGTGGAAGCGGCCTGAAGCTGAAGATTAAGGACTATTTTTATCCCCAGGGAGTAGAGCCCATCACGCAGCTGCCGGATGATCCGGAGGCTGCTGTGCTTGGCGGGGCGCTTTTGGTCATGGAGGTATCAAGTGACAGTACCACAGCCGGCAGGTTGGATCTGGATGGGGATGGCGAGAGAGAAGTATTGTATCTGGAAGGAATCAGTAACTATTACGGGGGTAATGGCTTTAGTAAGCGTGGAGATGGGGAAGTGATAGATGATCGTTATCGCGTAAGGGTTAATCAGGTTTATTATGAAAGTTACTGTGATTGGATCGATCCTGTATTGATGGCCTACTCGCCCGACGGTAAAACCATTTTATTAGCTATCTTTGATCATGGTCCAAGTGGAGATCCGTTGACCACATTTTTCCGTTATGACAAAGAGAAGATTGTTCCGGCAGGAGAAATCGATAATGATATACGGACCATGGAACTGGTGGAACAAGGAGTGATCAAAGGTGCATCCCGTGTATGGATCATACAGACTGATAGTTTCGTTGCTCATTGGATCTGGAATGGCACGGAAATGGTACTGCGGGAAGAGGAAGAATACGAGTTTAATGGGTATAAGTGGGAAGAAGATCCCTATCCTACGGTACTTTTAAAGGAACTGGTGGTGTATGAAGAACGGTCTGAAAGCAGCAGGGCGGTGACTATGAAGCCTCAAGCGGTTGATATCATGCGCACGGATAGGAAGGAATGGGTTTATCTGGAAGCAGAAGATGGTACAAAGGGGTGGTTTAGGGTTGTAGATTATAAAGTACCTTCATTGGACAATGCAGGGGTGGATGAGGTGTTTGAGGGGTTAAGTCATGCCGGTTAAACTTTGCGTGTGTCCATTTATGTAAAAATTAAAAAAAGAGTATTGATTAATTGCTGCGGCAAATGTAGAATAGAGATGGGGCTACATTTGCCGTTTGGCATGTTGAGGAAAAGGTAAGAGTATATTATAGTGAAAGTATGAGAAAGAGGAAACGTATGAGGAAACGTAGGAGAAGAAGACGTAATCTGACGTATCTAAGATTAGGGTCAAATGAAAGGCGCAGATGGGAGAGAAAGCGTAGGAACGCAGTGCTGATCGCAGTGGGAATCGGTTTGGCAGCAGTATTAGTGTTGATTTTGTTGGTGGTGCTTTGGGGTGGAACAGAGGAGGCCGAAGTTCATAGTATTGTCAGTGGGACGCCAATCGAAGAAAACACTCATAGCAGCACAGTAGAGACAGAGCAGGAAGGAACCGGTGAGTCAGAAGGAACTGTAGCCAGTTTGGAGAGTACGGATGCATCCACCAGTGAATGGAATTACCACGCAGAAGATCGTCCCAAGGTGAAAGGCATCTATGTCACCGGCCCTTTGGCAGGCAATGAACGATTTGAAGAACTGCTTACTCTTGTGGATGAGACAGAGCTCAATGCCATGGTCATTGATGTGAAAAATGATGGCGGTGAGATTACGTATAAGATGAATCTGGAGTCTGCCCAGTCCATGGGTGCCTGTATCAATTATATCAGGGATATGGAAGGTTTTATGGCTAGATTGAAGGAGCACGGCATTTACACCATTGCCCGGATTGTCTGCTTTAAGGATCCTTATCTGGCTGCAAATCACCCGGAGCTTGCCCTAAAGACTACGGATGGAAGGCCCGTGGTGGATGGTCACGATGTGGCTTGGGTGAATCCATATAAAGAGGATGTATGGAAGTATCTGGTGAACGTGGCCAAGAAGGCCGGCGAAGTGGGATTTGATGAGATTCAGTTTGATTATGTGAGATTTCCCATCGGAGATGTGGCAGATGCAGCAGATTACGGCGTGGATATGACTACTTATACCAAGCAGCAGGCGATCACCGGATTTTTAGATTATGCGGTGCAAGAGCTTCGGCCCTTGGGTCTTCCGGTGACGGCAGATGTGTTTGGGACTATCATCGGCAGTGAGACAGATGTGAAGCGGGTAGGGCAGGACTATGTGGAGATTGGAGCAACGATTGATGCCATTTGTCCCATGGTATATCCTTCTCACTATGGGAATGGTGTGTTTGGTCTGGCAGTGCCGGATGCACAGCCTTATGAGACGGTGTTGGCTGCCATGCAGGATTCGACAGAGGAACTTTCCGTGGTGCCTGAGGAAAGCAGGGCGGTGGTACGTCCATGGTTGCAAGCGTTTACGGCGAATTGGGTGAAGGGGTATATTCCTTACGGCGGAGAGCAGATCAGGCAGCAGATTCAGGCAGTGTATGATGCGGGGTACGAAGAGTGGATCTTGTGGAATGCTTCTAACCGGTATTCGGCGAATGGGCTGCTTAAAGAAGTGTGAGACTGTGGAATCATAGTCTATGGCTAAAAAACAATAAAACAGTGCCGGAACAGGGTTCGTTGGCACTGTTTTTATTATTTTTCAATCACAGATTAGAGCCTATTTCAGCTTCACAGCCGTCCCGTAAGCAATCACTTCAGCAGCTCCCTGCATCACAGCAGAAGAACCAAAGCGGATGTTTACGATGGCGTCTGCGCCCATGGCGGTGGCCTCGTCTACCATGCGTTTGGTGGCAATCTGGCGAGCCTCTGTCAGCATCTCGGTGTAACCAGTGATCTCACCGCCTACCAGGGTTTTCATGCCGGCCATAAAGTCTTTGCCGAAATTCTTGGATTGTACAACAGTTCCTTTCACCATTCCCAGTGCCTCGATTTCTTTTCCGGGAACATGGTCAATATTGAGTAGCAGCATCTTCTTCTCCTCTTTCAATTTCTTTTAGCCGCTGGCGCAGTGCCAGTAGTACGCCTACTATTACGGCAAGAATTGCCAAACCATAGATGACCAAAATGCCCAAAGCGATCACCTCTCCGTAGCTGGCTCCCAGTAATGGGTAAATGAATGTGGCCAGAAAGACAGCCAGTACGCCGATGATGACAGTGGTGCAGAGAATTGGAGCTCTCTTTCGGGCTCTTTTGTCAGTGGCATATTTCTGCGTGTTGTCAGTAGTATCTTGCATCGTCAATTTCTCCTTTCCCGATTTCTTTGATTCTCTGTGTCAAAGCCAGGACTACTCCTGTGGCTACGGCAAAGCAGAGAGCGATCGTAAGACCCAGAAACCATAGTGGGGGCGAATCAGCAGGAGATGTGGCATATGCCCAGATAAGCAGCATCGAAAGTCCAAGCATTAATCCCACCATGATCATTGTCACGATTACCGGAGCAATATAGCGAGTTCGGATATCTAAGTTTTGTTCATTTTGGAAGGACGCACCATTCTTTTCCAGTTCATCCATCTGTGCCAGAATCTCTTCTGTGTCCAATGCAGCAATGGGGATATCCATTGTCTGTAGGCTGCGGCACAGGGAAATGGATTGCTCCAGATTGCGCTGTTCCCGTTCCAGGCTTATCAGATGGCGACGCATACCATCGCCTACGGTATGGATGCCTGTGAGCATCTGTCGAATTTCCTCAATGGGTACACCCAGCTTTCTAAGAAGCTTGATCCGGCGAAGAATCCGGATTTCTTCCTCACCGTAGTCCCGGTAACCGTTTTCACTGTTGCGGCGGGGGGACAGAAGCTTTTGCTCTTCATAGAAGCGGATGTTCTTCTTTGTGATGCCTACCAGAGGCTCTACTTCGTTGATTTTCAATGACATCACCTCCTATTTGATTAGAGTATAAACCTTCCACTTGGGGGAAAGTCAATAGGTTAGAGTAAAATTCTTAAAAAAATAGGTGCGCTGTGAGGCGCACCTAAACTTTTGAAACTTTTATGGTCTCTGTGTGATGAAGGATACGATGGAAGCCGGTGCCTTAAGTGGAAGGTCGGATTTCTTCAAGTAGCAGGATGTGCTGTATCCGCTTGCCTGCTCTGCGTAACCAAGGTAGATATATTCTGTGAAGTTCTCAAAGGGACTGTAGGAGAGTTCACCCAGGTACAGATAGGGCTGCAGCGCTGCCAATTCCTTGGAATCTAAGATGGTAATCTCTGACATCAGCACTTCGGCGATAGGTTTTGCCTGCATTTGCTTCGTTTCCGTGGTATAGACGATCACATCACCTACTACAGTATACTCTTGGTCTGCTTGTACTTTTTCTTCACGTTCTTTGAGCATGTTCATCACATCATCCGGTAACAGGAAGACTTCGGAAAGACTAAGCTCAGAATTCAACTGTAGTCTGGTAAGCTTCACTTTTTCCTTTTCCAGGATTAAATCCGGATAATACTCTGTAAGTTTTTGAATGGTCCTGCTATAGTGGGAGTAGATATCCAGGCGAAGGCTGTAGTTGGAGAGATTGCGTGATCCTTCCCTCTCGTAAGGGTAGTATACCTGTAAGGAAGCAACTTCTATGCCGGTTCTCAACTGCTCAATACTGCAATTGTCTCTGAAATCGGCCGTGTAAGCATCCATGATTTCCCGTATGCGCACTGCATCTGTAACAGCACATTCCGAGTAGCTGATGCGGCTGTTAACGTGAATTTCCACGGGATACGGGAACTGACCGCTGGATAGAGGATAAAAGGTTTGCAAGTATTCTTCGCTTTCAATAATGGGACGCAACACCTCCAGGTCGCTTTGGTGAATGCGGTAGTGGCGTTTAAAGGGTCCCAGATTGGTTTTTAGGGTAACCTCGATGGAGGAACTATAACCATCATTAAATTGGTGTGCCTCGTCAGTCAGCTGCTCAAGCAACGGATAGAGCGTATCCAGGTTCTGGAAGCTGCGTTCTTCATAATAGTCATAGTTCCAGTACATGATGCCATCCTCCCGGAACTGATAGCGGTAAGAGTCATCGTCAAAGTTACTGATAAAAATTTGGGCACTCTTAATGTTGTCTTTGGCAGGCAGTCTGTTGTCAAAGTTTGTCAGGTCAAAGGCGAAGACAAACAGAATCAGGCAGGAAGCAGCCACGGTGATCCCCATTTGCTTCTTATGGTGAAAGAAACATTTGAAATTCATATGCAGAATAATATCTGTTACACCAAAGGCAAAGATACCACACAGCAGAATGCCGAAGATCTGCCATGCAAGGGCGTCCTTATCCAGGATCCATTGAAAGATCATGGAACCAAATAATCCTGCAGCCAATCCAACAATTACGCGGATCAGTGACTGGGCTCTTTTGTGATCCACACCATGTTCTGACAATTCGCTGGGGCGTTTTCTGTAAAGCTTAAAGGCCACCAGTAGGTTGAAGAGCATCACAAGCAGATTGCCCACACGCATCAGCCAGTAAGGATCATGATTGCTGTCAGAAGCATGGATAAACAAAGCACCTGCTCCGGTTTCTGCAAAATCAGCCATTAAAAAGAATGGACATACCAGCGGAGAAGCCCAGATCATATGCCACCAGGTCACCGGTGAGGATACAAAGGTATCATAGAATGAGCTGCACAGAAGCTGAAATATGCCGTAGACAACTGCTGCACCGGAACTGAGAACCGCAGTCACAAACAGGGCATTAAAAGCATTGCCGCTGAGCATGACGCCCACTAACAATATGTGATAAAAGCTTAAGTAGCAAAGGAGCGCCACACAAGTAAGTCGAAGAACAATCCCAGCTACAGATCCAAAGTAGGCCAAGGCTCCATAGGCCGCCATATTGGCAAAAACCAATATCAATGTGACACCGATTGCCACTAGAAAAGGTACCAGCCAGATCAGCAGTCCGTTTAAGTATACCACCAGGAACAAACGCTCTCTTTTCCCCGGCATGGAATGATACAGATCCACCATCTTACGGGAGTACAGATAACGGAATCCCCAGATGGCCGTGATGATAGCGCCTGCTGTCAGTACTGCGCCTACCATGACCAGTGCATTACTTTGGAAAAAATCAACATAATAATCTGTCAGAAGCTCGGCTTTCGTCAGATTAGAGTTATTCCTGTCAATGCGGTCCAGATAACCGGTGTTGGACAGAAGAAATGCGATCGGCAGTGAAAGGAAGCTTCCCAAGCAGGACAAAGCAAGCATCCACACACGGCGGCGCATGTCTTCACGGGCAATATTAAAGAATGAGATTTTTGAAGTCATAGCCTTGTACCTCCGTTTCACTGATAAAGATTTCCTCTAAGGATAATGGAAGAATCTCGTAAAATACAGGATGTAAGTCTCTTATCACCGTTTCAATGTGCTCCCTTTTCCCACGGATGGTAAGTGTCACCAAAGACCCTCTTGTCTCACGGTTTAACAGATCCATGCCCTCCATGGCTGCCACATAATCCGTATCCGGTGCAAAGACACACTGAAGCTTGTGGATTCCCAGCTTCATTTCATCCAGATCTCTGGAAAATAAGATACCGCCCTTGTGAAGCAGTCCCACGTGATCGCAGATATCTTCCAATTCTCTTAAGTTGTGCGAAGCGATGATGGGAGTCAGCCCCCTTGTATCGATTTCCTGAATAAACAGACTCTTAACCGTCTGGCGCATCACAGGATCTAACCCATCAAAAGTCTCATCGCACAGTAAGTATTTGGTGCCGGCGCAGATACCAAAGAGTACGGACAACTGCTTCTTCATACCTTTGGAAAAAGTATTGATCTTACGGTCAACATCCAGATTCAAGACCCCCATCAGCTTCCGGAATCGTGTCAGATCAAAGTTAGGGTACCAGGTCCGGTAAAATTTCAGCATATCTGCCGGTGTACCGTTTCCAAAAAAATACTGGTCGTCGGAAATATAGAAAATCTGAGACTTAATCCGGGGATTCTCATATATTTCCTCATCATCTATCAAAATACTTCCCTCGTCGAGCTTCAGTACGCCGCACATAGTGCGCATAAGGGTACTTTTCCCGGCGCCATTGGTGCCAATCAGGCCGAATACCTGGCCTTCCCCGATATTGGCAGTGATTTGATCCAAAGCTTTGAGATCATCAAAATATTTGGATACATTTTGAATGGTAATCATGTCTTCTCGCCCTCCTTTTCCGGATAAATGCGGTTAAACAGATCCAGTAATTCCCCCCTGGGTACCCTGCTTTCCCGCGCCTTTGTTACACTTTCTGCAAATTCCTTCAGCACCGTTTTTGTACGGCCGCCTTTCCACTCCGCTTCGCAGGTCACATAATTGCCCCGCCCGACTATGGTATACAGGTACCCATCCTGTTCCAGTTGAGCATATGCCCTTTGAATCGTGTTGGGATTTACAGACAGTTCCATGGCAAGGGAACGGACGGAAGGCATCTTTGTGTTGGATTCCAGAGCACCGCAGATGATCAGCTTCTCTAACTTCTCCACGATCTGCTCATAAATGGGCCGTTTATCCCGGTAATCCAATGCAATCATGAAACCTCTCCTTTCTTTCTGCACTCTGCGTTTTTTATTAAGCGTATTAAGACAAATAATACACTTGGTGTCTTTAATATACTACATAAAACTCAAAATGTCAATAATGTTATCTAAAAATTCTCGCTTTCCAACATCCGATACCCTATACCTATCTCAGTAAACACATAAGTAGGCTGTGCCGGATTTTTCTCAATCTTTCGTCTGATATTAGCCATGTTTACTCGCAAGATCTGGTTATTATTATCCATATATGGTCCCCAGATGGCGTTCATGATATAACCGTAGGTCAATACCCTACCGGAATTCTCGGCAAGCAGAGTAAGAAGCTGGAATTCAATCTGAGTCAGATGGATCTCTCGGCCTTCCAACGTGATCAGCCGTTTTTCAAAGTCGATGACCAGATCTTTGGCTTTGTAGATCCGTGCATGGGTATTGGGACGGCTGTGGCGCAGGGCAGTGCGGATTCTGGCCATCAGTTCAGAAGTTCCAAAGGGCTTGGTGATATAATCGTCAGCCCCGGCGTCCAAAGCATTGACTTTTTCCTGTTCTTTGGTGCGGGCGGAAACGACGATGACCGGATTGGAGGTCCAGGTGCGCAGTCTGGAAAGAACATCCAGTCCGTCCATGTCAGGAAGTCCCAGATCCAATAAGATCACATCAGGACACAGGGAGGCAGTCAGGCTTAAGCCTTCTTTGCCTGTTCCGGCAGTGGTAACCCGATAATTGCCGGCTTCTAAGGATGTAGTAATGAAGTTGCAGATGCTTTTATCATCTTCGATCAGTAAAATATTAATTTTAGGAGTCATAAAATACCTCTTTTTCTGATGTTATAGTGGGTGCTTGGGCAGAGTAAAAATAAATTCTGCTCCGGCTTCGTGGTTGTGTGCTGTCAGCGTGCCGTGATGGGCAGCTACAATGGTCTTGCAAATGGAAAGGCCGATTCCCATGCCTTTTCGCGCATCGGCAGTCTGGGACGGTGTGTAGGAAGAACCGTCGAACAGATTCTTAAGATGCTCTGTGGGAATACCTTTGCCGTAATCTTTTATGGTAAAGGATACAGTAGTGTCCAAATCTTTTACGGTCAGTTCAATGGGGGCGTTACTGCCGGAATGCACCACGGCATTCTCCAATAGGTTAATAATGACCTGTTCTATCAGGATGGCATCCATAGGTAATAGAATGAATTCTTCCGGTACGGTGGCCTGAATATCGGTATCCGGGTGACGTTTATGTAGTTTTTGCAGGGCTTCTGCAATGACCTCTTCCACAGGCTCCGGGCTGGTGTTGATAGAAAGGTTATCACTTTTGATTCTGGTGACTGTTAATAGGTTTTCAACCATATTGAGCAGCCAGTTGGAATCGTTATAAATAGTGGTAACGATTTCAGTTTTTTCTTTTTCGGAAAGTATACCGGTATTTTCAAGGTACAGGGAGCTATTGCCGATAATACCGGTCAGGGGGGTGCGCAGGTCATGAGAAATGGCTCTGAGCAGATTGGCACGCATTTTCTCTTTTTCGGCCTCTGCCAGTAATTTTTCACGCTCTGCAATGACCATCGCCTGATGTGACAGGTGGGAGGTCATGGTGCTGGTGAGGAGAGTAATGGCCGACATGCCCATAAAGGTAATGGGGTAACCTGTTAGAGTAAAATTAATCTGGAAGTAAGGGTAGGTGAACAGGTAGTTGACGCAGACTACTGCAAACAGGGAGCAGCAGATGCCATACCAGTAACCGGTGGTGTAGCGGGAGATCAGTACCAGAGCCAGAATGTAGATCATGGCAATATTGGCCGAGTTTTCCGGCACCACATGATAATACATGAAAGCCAGACCGGTTGCAGCACCCATGATAAACAGGGAGATTAACAGGCTGAGTAAATGTTGTTTGGGTTTGGGCAAATACCATATTTTTTGAGGCATATGGGGAACTCCTTTTCGTGCTTGGTAAGGTTATACAATAGATTATACAGTTTCTTGACCAAGGAAGCAATGTGTGGATGTAAAAAGAGTGTTAAGATTTGTTCGGCAATTATTAATTTTTGGTTATATTTGTTAAATTTTTCATGTGTTACTTGCGCTGAGGAGGTGGTTTGGGTATACTTAGGATGGTAGATATGGAAGAAAGGCGGTAAATCGTATGAAGAGTGGACAAGCCTTTAAGATAGAGAATATGGAAACTGAGCAGAAGGGCAGGCTGTTCTGGCTGGATGTGCTACGTGCTCTGGCTGCCTGCGCAGTGGTGATAATGCACACGCTGACGGGAGCTGTAGATATTATGAACACGGCTGCTTATGAAGATGGGCAGTGGATGCTTTTGATCATGGATATGGTGACATGGTGTGTCCCCATATTTTTGATGATTTCAGGTTTTCTTTTTCTGGATCCGGGTAAGGACATTGGCTTTGGGAATATGATAAAGAAGTATTGTGTCAGGATCTTGCTGGCCCTGTTGCTATTTGGGATTCCTTTCTCTTGTATGGAGTTGATTCTGGTGGAGAGGACTTTTCGGATCGGTATGTTGTGGGAAGGTCTTTGGATGGTGTTTACCATGCGTAGTTGGTCCCATCTTTGGTATTTATATCTGATCTTGGTTTTGTATGCTCTGACGCCTGCGCTCAAATGGGTGTTAAAACGGTTGCCCTATTGGGGGATTGTGCTGGGGCTGGCACTTTTATTGGTGGGGAGCAGTGCACTGCCTTTTCTGAATCAATTTGTGGAAGAGGCAGCATTCCCGGTGTTGCCGGATGGCTCCATTTATCTGTTCTATTATATATTCGGATATTGTCTCCACAGAAAGGAGAAGAGAATGGGGGCGAACCATATGTTGGTATGGGGTGTTGGGATTCTCATCGTGCTGGGAGAGATGATACGGGACCGCCTGTTTCGTGGGGCAAGCCTGCAGATGGCATATAATTATCCACTTACCGTGCTTTTGTCCGTAGGCATCATGCTCTTTGCCATGAGTTTTAGTGAGCAATTTCAGCACAATGGCTGGTCACTGGAACATAGACCTATTTTTAAATACGGAAAGAAGCTGATTCTCCACCTATCAAGGCTTAGCTTTGCCATTTACCTGATCCATCCGGTGTTTCTCAATGTAATGTATAAGGTGCTAAAAGTGACACCCGTGGACTTTTCCTTTGGGATATCGTTGCCGGTGTTCTTTGCAATCACGTTATTATGCTCCATCCTCAGTGCATGGATCCTGCACAAAATAACACCGCTTCGAAAGCATGTACTTTAAGCCTTCAAAACGGTGTCTGAATAGTTACATTACATTTATTTTGCAGACCAACGTCCGGATGCCCCACAGGGAAGCACCAGTCCATTCCCGGTCACGGGCAGTCCGATTTCCTGTGCCTCCACATGACCACCGAAGCGTTTGACGATGGCTGTGTTCATCATATAGGACAAAACAGCAGGCTGCAGCCCCGTGGTATAAGAGTTGATCAGGAAAAATAGGGCATCTTCTGACAGAATCTGAGTAGTCAGCTCGATGAAAGGCCAGATGCTCTCCTCGATCTTCCAAATCTCACCTTTAGGTCCTCTGCCATAAGATGGCGGATCCATGATAATACCATCATATTTATTTCCCCGACGAATCTCTCTTTCTACAAACTTCACACAATCATCTACCAACCAGCGGATGGGCGCATCCGAAAGACCCGAGGAAGCTGCATTTTCCTTGGCCCACCCTACCATGCCTTTGGAAGCATCCACATGGGTCACAGCCGCTCCCGCAGCCGCAGCCGAAATCGTAGCCCCACCCGTATAAGCGAACAGATTCAACACTTTCACCGGCCTTCCTGCCTCCCGGATGATCTTGGAAAACCAGTCCCAGTTCACCGCCTGCTCCGGAAAAAGCCCCGTATGCTTAAAACTAAAAGGCTTTAAATGAAACACAAGCTCCCGATAACCAATCGTCCACTCAGCCGGCAGATCAAAAAACTCCCATTCTCCGCCACCCTTAGCACTCCTATGATAATGCCCATTTTTCCTCTTCCACCCGGCATGTTCATGAGCCGTCTGCCAAATCACCTGCGGATCCGGCCGCACCAAAACATAATCCCCCCACCGTTCCAACTTCTCACCATTCGAAGTATCCAAAACTTCATAATCCTTCCACTGATCCGCAATCCACATACTTATTACCACCTATCTCTTTATAATTTAAATCTATTTACTTGCTATATAACCTAAAATTAAATAAATATAAGAAGAGTATACAATAACCCCTACACAATTGCAACCCACAATTTCCCGTAACCAGCCGCTTACTCCCATGGGCGTCCCCTCGCCTCCAACCCCGGAAAGCGCAATTACTTCACCACTTTATCGCAACTCAGTATTGACTTGTTGAAGAATTCCCTTTATAATAGGTTGAGTTAAGAACTTTTTACAGGAGGATTTTTTATGAATGGCAGTATCGGTTCTATTTTGGCGGCCTTTGCGGTATATCTTTTGATGATGATTGTAATAGGTGCCTTTTATGCAAAGAGAAATACCAGTTCCGAGGACTTTTTCCTTGGTGGTAGAAAGCTTGGTGGTTTTGTGGCAGCCTTGTCTGCACAGGCTTCCGACATGAGTGGATGGCTTCTGATGGGTCTTCCCGGAGCCATTTATCTGGTAGGTGTAGGCGGCGATGGCTGGGTAGCCGTTGGATTGTTGATCGGAACAATCTTAAACTGGCTGTTGATCTCTTCCAGATTAAGGAAGTATACGATTAAGGCGAATAACTCGGTAACTTTACCATCTTATTTTGAAAACAGATTCCGTGATAAGAAGAGAGTGTTGATGACGGTTTCATCTGTGACCATCGTAATCTTTTTCCTGGTGTACTGTGCATCGGCGTTGGCAGCAGGAGGACAGTTGTTTGAGTCTATTTTTGGTGTGGATTATAAGATTTCCCTGACCATTGGTGCAGTAGTTATTTTGGTATATACTTTCCTGGGTGGATTTTTTGCAGTATGTACCACAGATTTTATTCAGGGAATGTTGATGCTTGTGGCACTTTTGGCTGTGCCTATCGTGGCTTTGATGGTAATGGGACAGGAGGGGGCAACCATTGCTTCCGGACTTGCGGTCAATACCCTTCCTTCCACAGCAGAAGATTTTACCAATATCATGCGTTTTAAAAACAGTAACAATACTTTTGTGAACATTATCTCCGGTCTGGGCTGGGGACTTGGTTATTTCGGAATGCCTCATATTCTGGTGCGTTTCATGGCGGTTCGCAGTGAGAAGGAACTGAAGAAGTCTAAGAGTGTGGCAATTATCTGGGTGGCACTTTCTCTGTTCTTTGCCTGCTTTATCGGTGTGCTTGGCAGAGCTTATCTTGCGCCTGACCAGTTGGTGGCAAGTGGCAGTGAGAGAGTATTTATTGAGATGATCAAGAAGCTCTTTATTGAAGATATCCATGTGCCCTTCATCGCCGGACTGTTCCTGTGCGGTATTCTGGCAGCCATCATGTCCACAGCTGATTCTCAGCTTTTGGTAAGTGCTTCCAGCGTGGCAGAAGATATTTATAAAGGATTGATCGATAAGAAGGCAGATACCAAAAAGGTGTTCCGTGTCAGCCGAATCACTGTTATCGTGATCGCTGTAATCGCCTACATCATTGCTTTGAATCCTAATAATACCATCATGGGTCTGGTATCCAATGCATGGGCCGGTCTGGGTGCCGCCTTTGGTCCTTTGGTACTGCTTTCCCTGTTCTGGAAGAGAACTAATTTCCAAGGTGCAGTGGCAGGCGTAGTAACCGGTGCGCTGACCGTTATCATCTGGGATTACATACCCCTTGTAAATGGGGCAACCATTGGCAAGACCACCGGTTTATATTCCCTGGTGGTGGGCTTTGCGTTAAGCCTTATTGCCATCGTGATCGTCAGCCTGTGTACACCGGCTCCTTCTGAGGAGATTTTAAAAGAATTTGACGAAGTGAAAGATGTAGAATAAATTGTTAAAATCAGAAATTGCGGCGCTGCTCATTATGCAGCGCCGTTTTTGGGGTTGCGCGCCGCGGGCGCACTTTACAGTGCTGAGACTTAACCACTTACAGAAGGCAGATTGCCTAAATTATTATCTTCGGTACCATCCGGCAGTGATTTCAAATATTCCGAATCTTTCCGGTGAGCCACGCCCACCCCCTGAATCTCTCCGGCTTTGGCCATGGCCACGCCTTCTTCTTTGGAGACCGTTTCTCCGTCTGAAAGCTGGTAGCCGGTGATGCGGCCACTGGATTTTACCAAACCTACGATCTCCTTGGCATCCGCTTTGGGCTGTGGTACTTCGTCCAGGGCTGCGTAGGCTAACTGGGCACCTAAATCTTTTTTGTCTGTGTTCATTTTGATTCTCCATATATAATGTCAGTTAGTTACCAGTTATAGTATTTGAAAGTTATCCGAAAATATGTACTATTGTAACTGTTGTAGACTTCAGACTTGAAATGTGGGATAAACCTTTGTGGATGCTTGAAAGGATGTATACTTTGTGCTATGATAATCATAGTATTTGGGAAGAAGGAGGACGTCTCAGGGATGGAAGAGTTAGTTCTCCGTGTGGAGCTTGTCGTGAATATATGATGCAGCTTGATAAGGAAAGTGGTGAAATAGAGATTCTGATTGATCTTGAAGCCCAGAAAACAATACGTCTGAAGGAACTGATCCCGGATTGGTGGGGAGCAGAGAGATGGCAAAATTAATTATCTATGAGAGAAGGTAAAAAGTATGGTGGGAAGAATCATTGCCCTCGTTTCCTGCTTGTTATGTGCCATTCCATTTTTGATCATTTCAAAATACGAAAAGGACAGTAGAGACCCGGTCCCTTTTTGGAGTGGAGATACCAGCTTGAAAGCGAAGGTTATCAATGTGCATGAATATAACAGGGAAATGTGCAGTTTGTATCAAAAGTGCGGGATGGCGTTTTTGATCACTGGGGTTAGTTTTCTTGTGAGTGTTACGGTTGGGATCATTTTGTTAGGGTTTGATTGTACGCTTGGTATTTACATCGTGTATCGGCAGTATAAGAAGATTTTGAGTAAGTACTCATAAAAGGAATACGGTTTAGGGGAGAAACGCAATGTATGAATTAATTCAGGTATCAGAAAACACTTATTATGTGCAAAGTCCTGCTAAGATAGGCATTGTGAAGCTAAATGAGGCAGAAGTATGCCTGATTGACAGTGGCAATGATAAGGAGGCAGGCAAGAAGGTACGCAAGATTCTGGAGGCCAATCATTGGCAGCTGAAAGCAATTTACAATACCCATTCCAATGCGGATCATATTGGAGGCAACAAGTATCTGCAGGCGCAGACCGGGTGTAAAATCTATGCACCGGGCGTGGAATGTGATTTTACCAGGCATCCGGTTTTGGAACCGGCTTATCTGTATGGAGGATATCCGTGCAAGGATTTGCGGCATAAGTTTTTGATGGCACAGGAGAGTGAGGCAGAGTATCTGACAGAGGCGGTATTGCCGGAAGGATTTGAGGCGATTCCTTTGCCGGGGCATTTCTTTGATATGGTGGGATTTCGGACACCTGATGATGTGGTTTTCTTGGCGGATTGTCTGTCAAGTAAGGAGACTTTGGATAAGTATCAGATTGGGGTTGTCTATGATGTAGGTGCTTACATACAGACCCTGGAAATGGTGAAAAGCCTAAAGGCGCGGCTGTTTGTGCCCTCCCATGCCGAAGCCACAGAAGATATCTCTTCGCTGGCACGGTATAATCTGGATAAGGTGCGGCAGATCTCAGAAAAAATCAATGCAATTTGTAAAGAGCCCATTTGCTTTGAACAAATTTTGCAGAAGCTTTTTACAGAATATGGGCTGATGATGAATTCGGAGCAGTATGTGCTAGTGGGAAGCACGGTGCGTTCCTATCTTTCCTGGTTAAAGGATTCAGGCAAAGTTGCAGCACGTTTTGAAGAGAATCTGCTTTTGTGGGAAACAGTATCATGAAAAGAGAGAGAGAAAAGAAGGAAGTTTCTGAAAAATTGCAGCAGCGGATACTGCGAATACAGGAGATGGAGCAGTATTATGATGAGATTTTGCATGCGGTAAACGCCTGTCCGGATGCGGTGGTAGAGGATGAGGTTATCCGAAAAAAGGTGCAGATGTTGGAGGAATATTGTACCGGTGGACAGTGGCTGCAGGATTATGAGTGTGATGAGAGAGGAGAATTGCCTGCAAATCTTAAAAGAGGTGTGTTGTCTCAGGATGGGCTTTACAATCTGCTGTGTGACATTTGGAAAAACAGGAATAATTAAGTTGATTTAATATTTTTACAAAGGAGGAAACGCGATATGTGGTTTATATTTGCGTTATTATCAGCAGTTTTTGCTGCCCTGACATCAATTTTGGCGAAGATCGGAATTGAGGGTGTAAACTCTAATCTGGCGACAGCCATCAGGACGGTGGTTGTGGTGGTGATGGCCTGGGGAATGGTTTTTCTGACCAATGCTCAGTCCGGGATTATGGAAATCAGTAAAAAAAGCTGGTTGTTTCTTATCTTATCCGGATTGGCCACAGGTGCTTCGTGGCTATGCTATTACAGGGCATTGCAGACAGGAGAAGCATCCAAGGTAGTTCCCATTGATAAGTTGAGTGTTGTGATCACCTTAGTATTGGCATTTATTTTTTTACACGAACAATTTAAGGTGAAATCTTTGATCGGATGTATTTTGATCACGATAGGAACATTGATCATGGTTCTGTAACATGCAAAGATAGAAGGCGGTGAATAAAGTGAAAACGAAGAGTTTATCAAAAGATTTTACCAAGGGCAATGTGGCAAAACAGTTGTTGTGGTTTGCCCTGCCTTTTATGGCATCGAATGCTTTACAGGTGCTCTATAGCACCATAGATATGATCATTGTGGGAAAATATGTGGGCACGGCAGGGCTTTCTGCGGTGTCTCAGAGTAGTCTGATCATTAATTTTGCCACCATGGTGTGTCTGGGCTTTTCTAATGGCGGACAGGTATTGGTGGCCCAGGCTTTAGGAGCTGGGAAACGCAAAGAAATGAGTGAGATCATCGGTACCTTGTTTAGTCTGATCGTGATCATTGCCCTAGTATTGTCTGCCGGATTTTTGATCGGGCGCAAGTGGATCCTTCAGGTGATGAACATACCGGAGGAATCTTATGTTATGGCCATGGAGTACCTGGTGATCTGTGGCATTGGACTGATCTTTACTGCCGGGTATAATATGGTATCGGCAGTTTTGCGTGGAATGGGAGATTCAAAGCGGCCATTTTTGTTTATTGGTATTGCTTCGGTGGTGAATCTGGTGTTGGATATTTTGTTTACAGGTATCTGGGAATGGGGTGTTGCAGGGGCGGCTTGGGCTACGATCATCGGTCAGGCGGTTTCCTTTGTGTTCTCGCTGTATTATCTGTATAAGAATCGCGAAGCTTTTGGATTTGATTTTCAGAAGGAAAGTTTCCGCATTAAGAAAAAGTATGCAGGGATGATCGCATCTTTGGGCACGCCCATGGCCATTCAGTCCGGGTGCATTAATCTGTCCATGATGTTTGTGAATTCCCTGGTAAATGAGGTGGGCGTGGTTGCCTCCGCCACCTTTGGTGTGGGTGTGAGGATCGATGATATTGTCAATAAGATTTCTCAGGGAATTCAATATGCCGCCATGCCCATGATCAGCCAGAATATTGGCGCCGGTCTTAAGAAGCGGGCAAAAGAAGTGGTGTGGTATGCCTGGGGATATGCGGCTTTATTGACGGTGGTGTTTATGGTAATTTACCTATGCTGTGGAAAGCTATTGTTTATGCTGTTTTCCGATGATGTGCTGGTGCATGAAATGTCCGGTACCTTTATCAGGGCTATTTTGTGGATGTTCCCGGCAATGGCGATCATGCGTGGAAGCAATGCTTTTGTACAGGGGATTGGGAATGCCAAGCTTAGCATGGTGCTTTCACTACTTGACGGTGTGGTGCTCCGTATTGGCCTTAGCTGGTTATTCGGCATTGTGCTGAATTGGGGTTTTTATGGATTTGTACTGGGATATGGACTGGCACCTTACGGCTGCGGTGTACCGGGGCTAATCTACTTTGTGTCGGGAAGATGGCAGAAGCGCAGAACCTTAGCGGAGGATATTTAAGTATTTGAGGCATAAAGTAAAAGAAAGGCAAAAGGCATAATGGAATTAGAAGAAGCATTATTAAAAAGAAGAAGTGTCAGAAAGTTTACAGAAGAACCGGTTTCGGATGAAATGATAGAAGAACTACTCCACGCAGCCATGAGCGGCCCCAGTGCCTGCAACAGAAAACCCTGGGAGTTTTATGTAGTAAAAAATGAGCAGGTATTAGAGGGTTTAAAGACTGCTTCCAAGTTTTCGAGATTTTCTGCAAAGCTTGCCATTGTAGTCTGCGGAAACTTATCCCGCGCACTCCCAATGCACCTGGCAGACTACTGGATTCAGGATTGCAGTGCAGCCACCGAAAATATACTCCTCAGAGCCACAGATTTAGACCTCGGCGCAGTATGGTGCGGCATTCATCCCCAAAAACGTGCAGAAGAAAAAGTACGTAAA
>JAZQGM010000076.1:0-58067 GCA_045540075.1 Acetatifactor sp.
TGTCATGACAAGCTCTACAAAATCTTCCGGTCCCCTGCCCTTTAAGGTATCGATTGCTTCTTTGACTTCCAAAGCATTGCCCACTGCAAAACCAAGAGGTTGATCCATATCAGAAACAACTGCAATGGTCTTTCTTCCGGCATTATTGCCGATTTTTGTCATTTCCAGAGCCAATGCCTTTGCATCCTCCAAGGATTTCATGAAAGCGCCGCTTCCGCTCTTTACATCCAGTACAATGGCATCTGCACCGGCAGCCAACTTCTTACTCATGATGGAACTGGCGATCAGAGAAAGATTGTCAACCGTAGCAGACACATCCCGTAGGGCATACAACTTCTTATCTGCCGGTGCCAAATCCGCGGTCTGTCCCATGATTGCGATACCAATCCGGTTTACATTATCAATAAATTGTTTCGATGTTAAGTCCGTACGAAATCCCGGGAAACTCTCCAGTTTATCAATAGTACCTCCGGTGTGACCCAGTCCTCTGCCACTCATCTTGGCAACAGGAATGCCGCATGCTGCCACCATGGGTGTCAGCGCCAGAGAAGTTTTGTCTCCTACGCCACCGGTACTGTGCTTATCCACCTTGACTCCTCGAATCGCCGAAAGATCCAGCACATCCCCACTGTGAGCCATGGCCATGGTAAGCGCTGCGGTCTCCTCACGTGTCATCTTCTGAAAATAAATGGCCATCATCAGCGCAGAAACCTGATAATCCGGAATCTCACCCTTCGTATAGCCCTCCACAAAAAATTGGATTTCTTCCTTGGTAAGTTCACATCCACTTCTTTTTTTCATAATAATATCATACATTCTCATACACTGACACCGTCCCTTTCGCTCACAAACATTTCTTTTTAAAACGTATCTTTATGATAACACATTTTCTCAAAATACACAATAAACAACAGTTCTAAACTATTCTTCCGCTTCCGGTTTGATTGCAAACAACGTAACCATTAAAATGACTAGGAGTATTACAAAACCAATAGAGAGTGCTATCACAATCTCCTCATTATCATAAGCTCCAAAAAGGTAACTCAGCAGCTGTAGAACCACAAACCCAATCCTGATGTGGTGCAGTCTATCTGATAAATTTTCAAACAATTCTTCTATCCTGCCCGCAATTTCTCCCAGTAAAATATAAATGGCATAAATGCCTATCACAGTGATCAGTAAATTTTCCAGTTCATTGTCAAAAGCAAATATCCAGTGTAGAAAATAGTCCACAGCCAACACAAAAAGCAGCGGCTGTATGCGATTCTCCGTCTCAGTCATATGCTGGCTTCTTACTCCCAGTATGATCAGTATCATTCCCAGAAAATTGGGCAAAAGATCCCATCTTCCAATATTAATATTGAAAAACAGTAGTACAAATCCCCATTTTAAATAGCATAGTGCTTTTGCTGTCATTGTACGATCACCTCCACACATTCCCCATTATAGTAGATCCATGCAATAAAATGAAGAGTGTCTGTCTCTTTCCAGCTGGCATATCCGGTTCCGCCACCGGAGAGTAACATTTTCTGACCACTTTCCAGTTTCGAACCGTCATATCGTCTATAGGCTGCTCCGGTAGAGGATGAAATATAACCCCCTGCAAGATGTTCATCCATAGCCTCTGCTTCATCCATAGCCTCATCGCCCGACATACGGGCAAGCTCCTGCCATGGTGGTCTTGCCTCCAAAACCCCATATGCTACTAACTCCTGAAGCGAATTCTTTTGGGAAGCAAATTGCTCCAGTGGCAATCCTGCACCTGCCATTTCCTCATATTCTTCCTGTGTAAAAGATTTTAAGATTACCTCCACCGTAGTATCGTAAAGAGGCTCATCGCCAAGATAAGTCACATACAGTTCTTTCATCTTGTAAATCATCTCAAACTGCTTGGGATACTCTATGGTCTCTTCTGTAGGACGCTGCCCATTGGAATAAAACTGCCAACCGGAATTATTCTGAAAAATAGAGGAGAAACTGGCTTCATTCTGACCTTCCACGCACGCCATCCAGTCGCCGCTCTGCCCGGATGCCGCTATCACAGGCTGTGGCGCATAAGCGTCCTCACCCACATATTCTTTCACTCTTCTGACCTTCCAGCCATCTTCTTTAATCAGCTGAAGCTCCCACCAAAGAAATGTATCATTCTCTTTGTCAGGCTCGTCTATTGTAATCCTTGCAACGGCAGTTCCTTTTGATTCCTCCCATTTCAAACCATAAATATTACAGAAACGCATACGGTCACCATTCTGTGTAAACCAGGGATTTTGTGAAAAATCCGAATGTTCCTTCATCTCCCAATTATAGTTAATCCAATGTTTCTCCACAACTGTACCATCTGAGGAATGAATAAATCGATCACTCCGATACATGTTGATGATCCACTCCTCATAGATGGGAATCTCTTCCTCAGGCATCACCGCCATCAGATACACAGGATTCATATCCTTTAATGCTTTCAGATACAGATAAATTGCCTCCTCAGGAGTCTTTGCCTCATAAAGCTGCGCTCTCAAAAGGACACGATTCAGATCCTTCTCATCCTTCACGCCGGAGGAAATAATGTTTTTACCATCGCAATATGCGATACTTGACACACTCAATATGATCGTGATGCACAAAGCCACAAATCCCACTTTGGAAGGAACCCTTCTAAAATCTGCAATTCGTTTGATGCGGGTACGCATGCTGCGGTAAGAATTGGCCATATTGGTGGTGCCGATTCCGGGACTGTGCATGCTTTTCTTTTCCGCCATGCTGATTAGCAGATTGCCATAATTCTTCTCTGTGGCTTCCGACGCTTCCATTGTGCCGGACTTCTCCTTTGGTTCCGACATTTGCATTGCCTCAGGTGCTTTAGCGACTTTCGTGGCACTATGAACGCGCATAAGCTCCAGTACCCGCTGGTCACACAAAGCCTCACTGTCATTTAAGATCACTGCGGTCACATACCAGATAAATGGGTTAAACCAGTTAACCACACGAACCAGATGCAATGCATAATTGATCAACACATCTCCATGCTTTTTATGTAAAAGTTCATGGACGATCACTTGCTCCGAGAGCGTCTGTTCCGGGAACATTAGCTCCGAATCTTTCTGCATGGCAAGCACCAGTATCGGGCGAATCAATCCACATACATATGGGCTGCCCTTATAGGCGATTTTAACGCGTTTGCAAGGTTTCAAGCCGTATTTACGAGCGATTACTGCCACCCTCTCACAAATGGCAGAATCCGCGTCCTTAAGCCTGATACTTCTGATACGTACCATGACAGCAACCACCAGATAATAACTTGCAAGGATCACAACTCCTGCCAGATACCATGGCAGAATTGCCTGTACTGCCTGCGCAATTCCTGCCCCGCTGCTCTTAAGTGCCCACAGTCTGGTCCAATAATTAACCGGTATGGCTTCGAACAGGGAAAGGGGGCTTTTCAGCCACTCCAGTTCAAGGGGAACAATCATCCTGACTGCCAGTACCATCCAGATCAAATAATGCCACCTGGCATCCAGCTTGTCATGAAATACCCTTTTCATGGCAAGTAATAAAAGTGCCACAATCGTAACTACCAGTGAATATTCAACAACCTGCCATATACTCATCCCTTCTCCTCCTCTATTTTCTCCAATAACCTGCGCAGCTCACTAATCTCCTTCTTTGTAAGCCCCCCTTCTCTCACCAAAGAAGCTACCATGCGGCTGGCACTGCCCTGATAGATTCTTTCAAGAAAACTGCGGCGTTCCTCTTTCTCACAGTCTGCTCTGCTGATTAACGGTATGTAGCGATGAGGGCTTACTTCCTTTACCACTTGTAAGTAGCCCTTATCACACAGACGTTTTAAAAAAGTATGTACGGTGTTCTTGTTCCATTTGTTTTCAAGAAGCTCCATAAGCTGTGGCTGGGTGATGCCAGAGGAAGTCCATACCAACTCCATGATCTGCCATTCACTCTCTGTAATTCTACTGCTTTTTTCTTTCTCCATATTCTTAACCTCTCTAATACAACGAGCCTACAAGTGTAGTCTGTAATATATATACTACACTTGTAGGCTCGTTTTGTCAATATTTAATTTAATCAAAAAGAATCACTTATGATATGGTTCCCCACTGATAATCCGATATGCACGGTACACTTGCTCACATAATATCACTCGCATTAATTGATGCGGGAATGTCATATCCGAAAAGCTGATCGCCTGATTTGATCTCTTCCTAACAGAAGAATGCAGTCCCAGAGAACCGCCGATCACAAACACAATATGACTTTTCCCGCTAACAGCAGCATGTTCAAGCAAACCGGCAAATCCTTCGGAAGTGTATTTCTTGCCAAGGATTTCCAACGTACACACGAAAGCATCGTCCTTAATCTTTGAAAGAAGCCGCTGTGCTTCTTTGGCCTTAATCAACTCCTCCTCGGCCTGGGAGGCGTTGTCAGGTGTCTTTTCATCAGGCACTTCAATGATTTCAAGCTTACAATATTTGCTGAGACGCTTGGCGTATTCTGAAAGCGCATCTCTGTAAAAAGTTTCTTTAATCTTACCTACACAAACAATTGAAATTTTCATAAGCTCTATTTTACTTGCTGCTCAGATACTCATCGATACCCTTTGCTGCCGCCTTACCTGCGCCCATTGCCAGAATCACAGTGGCAGCTCCGGTTACGGCGTCACCGCCGGCATAGACGCCTTCTTTCGAGGTCATACCTGTTGCTTCGTCAGCTACGATACATTTCCATTTATTCACTTCCAGACCTTCTGTGGTAGAAGAGATCAAGGGGTTCGGTGAAGTACCCAGGGACATGATCACAGTGTCCAACTCCATCACAAATTCAGAATCAGGGATCACCACAGGGCGTCTTCTTCCGGAGGCATCGGGCTCGCCAAGCTCCATCTTCACGCACTTCATGCCGGTTACCCAGCCCTTTTCGTCAGCAAGGATCTCAGTAGGGTTGGTCAGAAGGTCAAAGATGATACCTTCCTCTTTGGCATGATGTACTTCTTCCACTCTGGCAGGAAGCTCTTCTTCACTCCTACGGTATACGATATGTACCTCTGCGCCCAGTCTCAGTGCGGTTCTGGCGGCATCCATGGCCACATTACCGCCTCCTACCACTGCCACCTTTTTGCCGTGCATGATGGGTGTGTTGGAATGAGGATCGAAGGACTTCATCAGGTTGCTTCTGGTCAGGTACTCATTGGCGGAGAATACGCCGTTGGAGTTCTCGCCGGGGATGCCCATGAACTTGGGAAGGCCGGCACCGGAGCCGATAAAGACTGCATCAAAGCCTTCTTCCTCGATCAGCTGGTCAATGGTCACAGACTTTCCTACGACAACGTTGGTCTCAATGGTGACACCCAGAGACTTCACGTTTTCGATCTCCTTTGCCACAACAGCTTTCTTGGGCAGACGGAACTCAGGAATACCATATACAAGCACACCACCGGGCTCATGTAATGCTTCGAAAATCGTCACATCGTAACCCATTTTAGCCAGGTCACCTGCACAGGTTAAGCCTGCGGGGCCGGAACCGATGACAGCAACTTTCTTGCCTTTTTTCTCCTCTGCACCCTTGGGCACGATGCCGTTCTCTCTGGCCCAGTCCGCTACGAATCTCTCCAGCTTACCGATGGAAACCGGCTCGCCCTTAAAGCCGCGGATACATTTGCCTTCGCACTGGGTTTCCTGAGGGCATACCCGTCCGCAGACAGCCGGCAGTGCACTGGACTGACTGATGATCTGATAAGCTTCCTCGATATTGCCCTCTTTTACTTTGGCGATGAATCCGGGGATGTCGATGGCTACGGGACATCCCTTTACACACTGTGCATTTTTACAGGTAATACACCTGGAAGCCTCACACATGGCTTCCTCCAAGTTATATCCAAGACATACTTCTTCAAAGTTCGTGGCACGCTCCTTAGGATCCTGCTCACGAACAGGTACTTTCTTTAATACGTCCATATTAACCTCCAAAACTTAGTCTTTTATTCGCAATGGCCACAGCCACCATGGTGTGTGTCGCCTTCTTCCAATTTCAATATGGCTCTGCCTTCATCAGTCTTATACAGCTGCTGACGTCTCATAGCCTCGTCAAAATTCACCTTATGTCCATCAAACTCCGGACCATCCACACAGGCAAATTTCACTTCACCGCCCACTGTCACACGGCAGGCACCGCACATGCCGGTTCCATCTACCATGATAGGATTTAAGCTTACGATGGTGGGGATGTTAAGTTCCTTAGTAAGTAAGCATACAAACTTCATCATGATCATGGGACCAATGGCAACACACAGATCATACTGCTTTCCTTCAGCTACCAGATCCTTTATCACTTGCGTCACCATACCGCTTCTGCCATAGGATCCGTCGTCTGTAGTGACATACAGATTCCCTGCCACTGCCTCCATCTCTTTTTCCAGGATCAGCAGATCTTTGGTCTTACTTCCCACGATCACATCTGCAGCAACACCATGTTCATGCAGCCACTTCACCTGAGGATATACAGGTGCTGCGCCTACACCGCCTGCTACAAACAATATCTTCTTAGCCTTAAGTGCTTCCGGCGTTTCATTTACCAGTTCTGAAGGACATCCCAAAGGACCTACAAAGTCATGAAAACTATCTCCTTCCTTCAATTCTGCCATCATCCTGGTGCCGGCACCAACAGTCTGGAATACGATGGTCACAGTTTCCTTCTCTCTGTCGTAATCACAGATGGTCAAAGGGATTCTCTCACCTTCTTCATCCATTCTAACAATCACGAATTGTCCGGGCTCACAATGCTTTGCCACTCTGGGTGCTTCCACATCCATCAGATAAATGTTGGTAGTCAGCTCTTTTGCTTTTACAATCTTATACATTTACACACCTCTTCTTAACCCTCATCAGGGAAATCTAATAAAATCTCAACTAAGGAATAGTTGTTATTCTCACTGATCAATAACTTAAAACATTCTTTACGGCCGGTACTCACGGCATAATAACTTCCCGTTTTACTACAGTCACCGCTCTCATCCTGATAAATCTCAGCCACAACATAGTAATCGCCAGCGCCTTCTATGCTAATCACATATTGATACTGATACAGGTATCTCGCACTCGTATCATCTTTAAAAGTACCGTCTTCTTTGAAAATCTTACGAAGGATCAACATATATTCTACTACAAGTGCCTGAGCCTCTTCAACAGTAATCCGGGCATTTAAGTCCAAATCATACGTCCTCTGGGCCACCTTTCCACAGATACCGTCTTCATCAACATAGGCGAAACAAAAGATACTTTTTCCAATTGGCATGGGTATAGGGCCGGTGTATAGACTGGATTGAAGGTCAGGCTTTGTTCCGTCAATTGTATAATACACTTCTTTATCGTGCACCTTTTCCACCTCAATCATCATGGGCACAGAATATGTTCCGCTGATCACATTTATTTTAGGCTCCTCTTCCACTGCTATCTGTACACGGTATTCTTTGGTAACCACTGTACTGAACACACCATATTCATTCATTACAATAGCCTTGATCACTACGTCCTGATCCAGAAGAATAGGCGCTGTATACAACAGACTGTCACTGTTCGGCTCCGAGCCATCCAAGGTGTAATAAATCCTGCCTGTAGTAGCTGAAGTTAACTTTAAGGGTATGACTTTTGTGTAATCCCCCTCTTCATAATTAAATTCCGGCGGACTGGCAAGATAACTCTGGTAAGCATTTTTAATCTTTATATTCTCACTATCCAGTAAAATTTCATTGATGACATCATATTGCTTCCTATCGCAATAAATGGCAATAAGCTTGCCATAAGCCCTTTCCAACTGTTCATGAGAACAGAATGGATTACGGATGATATCCTTCAAAAGATATTCATATTCAATTATATTTCCCTTCTGAAGGCTACATTCAGCCAACGCGAAAGAAATCTCCACGTCCGAATCATCTATTTGGCAAGCACGTCTATAGTAATCTTGTGCTCCCTCAAAATTTCCTTGGCTCACACATGTAACAGCCTTTTTCAATTGATAGTCATAAGAATAATACTGCCAAACCTTTACACCAACAAATAGTGACGCTATGATCAATCCAAGCACACACACAATGATCACCACAGATACAAAATGTAATTCCCTGGCATACCGTCTCACAAAGCTTCCTGGTTTTGCAGCAACCTGCCCATCAATATGTTCATCTGACACTTCAGCTGCAATACTATCAATAGACCGGGACAGATTCAGTTCAAGCTCTGCCTCAAAATCAGGAACCATATGGACATCTTTGCCGCATTTTGTACAATATAAAGATTCTTCCGGTATCGCGGTACCACAATTCGAACATTTCATCAGATGCTCCTATATATTTTGCAATGAAACACTTTCTACACAATTATGCATCAGCATGGCGATGGTCATCGGTCCTACACCTCCGGGAACCGGTGTAATAGCGCTGCATTTGGGTGCCACGCTGTCGTAGTCTACATCTCCGCACAGTTTGTTGTTTTCATTTCGGTGAATTCCTACATCGATCACTACCGCACCTTCTTTTACATAATCTTCTGTGATCATTCTGGGCTTACCCACTGCGGCCACCAGAATATCTGCTTTCTTAGTCACTTCTTTCAAAGAAGCGGTCTTGCTGTGAGCAATGGTAACGGTACCATTCTCTCTCAGAAGCAAAAGAGCCATAGGCTTTCCTACGATATTACTTCGTCCGATCACAACACATTCTTTGCCTGCGATCTCGATACCGGAGCGCTTCAAAAGCTGGATGATGCCGGCCGGGGTGCAGGATACAAAACCAGGTTTTCCGATGCAAAGAGCACCTACATTCTGCGGATGGAAACCATCCACATCCTTTAAGGGGCTTATACTGTCAAGTACCTTCTCTTCACTGATATGTTTGGGAAGAGGAAGCTGCACCAGAATGCCGTTTACATCGGTTTTTTTGTTTAAATCTGCAATAAGAGAAAGCAGTTCTTCTTCTTTCGTCTCCTCAGGAAGTTCATAGCTTAAAGAACGAATTCCTATATACTCACAGGCTTTTTTCTTGTTGCTCACATATACAGTGGATGCCGGATCATTGCCAACCTGTATGACTGCCAGAGTAACAGTGATACCCTGTTCTTTCATCAGCGCAACTTTCTCCTTTAACTCCTCCTTAATCTGGGCTGAAATTTTCTTTCCATCAATAATTTGTGTCATTTCAAGTCTCCTTTATTTGTAGTATCTTTGTCATCATTCAGTCAATATCACTTGCATAACTCATTAAAACAGACCAACAATCTTGCCATCATCATCCACGTCAATTCCATAAGCAGCAGGTTGTTTGGAAAGGCCCGGCATGGTCATCACAGCACCCGTAAGTACTACTACAAAGCCTGCGCCTGCCGAAACATATACTTCCCTTACGTTCAATTCAAAACCTTCCGGTCTCCCTAACAGTGCAGGATCATCGGAAAGAGAATATTGGGTCTTGGCCATACAAACCGGGAAATTTCCATAACCGATCTTTTCAATCTGGGCAATCTGCTTTATGGCTGCAGGCGCAAAATTCACACTTTCAGCACCATAGATTTCCTTGGCAACTTTGGTAATCTTGTCCTTAATACTTAATTCATCTTCATACAGTACATGGAAATTACTTTCCTTTTTTTCAATGGTCTCAAGCACTTTCTCAGCCAGCGCAATGCCGCCTTCACCGCCCTTGGCCCACACTTCGGACAGAGCAAATTCACAGTTTCTGTCTTCACAGAACTGTCTTACGAAAGCAATCTCTTCTTCTGAATCTGTCACAAAAGAATTAAGCGTCACTACTACAGGAACACCATATTTCTGCAGATTCTCGATATGTTTCTCCAGATTCACGATACCCTTTTTCAGTGCATCCATATTGGGTGTGGAAAGCTCTGCCTTGGGAACGCCGCCATTATATTTCAAAGCTCTGATAGTTGCTACCAGAACAGTAGCAGCTGGTTTAAGCCCCGCCATTCTGCACTTAATATCATAGAATTTCTCTGCTCCCAGATCCGCACCGAATCCCGCCTCAGTAATACAGTAATCTGCCATTTTCAAAGCGGTCTTGGTAGCTCTTACAGAATTACAGCCATGAGCAATATTAGCAAAAGGACCACCGTGAACCAAAGCAGGGGTATGCTCCAATGTCTGGATCAGATTGGGCTTTAAAGCATCCTTTAAAAGAGCTGCCATGGCGCCTACTGCTTTCAGATCGCCTGCAGTAACAGGCTCTCCTGCATAATTATAAGCCACCACGATCCTGGATAGCCTCTCTTTCAGATCCTTCATATCATCGGCCAGGCATAATATGGCCATAATCTCACTTGCTACCGTGATAACAAAATGGTCTTCTCTCACCACACCGTCCAGCTTATTGCCCAGCCCCACTACGATGTTACGCAGTACTCTATCGTTCATATCCATACAACGCTTCCAGACTACCTGTCTGGTATCGATCTGCAGTTCATTCCCCTGCTGAATATGATTGTCTAAAAGTGCAGCCAAGAGATTATTTGCAGCGGTAATGGCATGGAAGTCTCCTGTAAAATGCAGGTTCAAGTCTTCCATAGGAACCACCTGAGCATATCCGCCTCCTGCAGCGCCGCCTTTGATTCCAAAGCAGGGACCTAAAGAGGGCTCACGCAGAGCGATCACGGCTTTCTTACCCAATTTACCAAAGGCCTGACCTAAACCCACGCTGGTGGTAGTCTTCCCTTCTCCTGCCGGAGTAGGATTGATCGCTGTCACAAGAATCAACTTTCCATCCGGATTATCCTTAATCTTCTCCATATACTCATCTGAAATCTTTGCTTTATATTTTCCATAAAGCTCCAATTCGTCCGGGGTGATCCCAAGTCTGGCCGCCACCTCAGTGATGTGCTCCATAATCGCTTCCTGTGCTATCTGAATGTCTGTTTTCATCTTTACTCCTCCTTAGAATGCATATGTTAATAACAGATAAATTTATATTTCTTCCAGCAGTTGTTCAAACTGCTCCATACTCATCAATACCTTACGAGGCTTGGTTCCTTCTTCTTCCCCGACCACACCATACTCTGCCAGCTGATCCATGATCCTTGCGGCTCTGTTAAATCCGATCTTAAATACACGCTGCAGCATACCGATGGATGCCTTGTCCTTGTCGATAATAAACTTACCGGCTTCGGCAAAGTATTCGTCACGCTCTTCCGCCTGCTGACTAGATCCGGAACTTACGCTTCCACTGCCGATATTACGGATCTGTTCTTCAATATCTTCTGCATATGTATTGCCAATGGCCTGATTCTTCAGGAAATCCACTACATCCGATACTTCCTTATCCGATACAAAAGCACCCTGTACACGTGCCGGTTTGGAATAGCCCTGGGGATAAAAAAGCATATCTCCCTTTCCCAGAAGCTTCTCTGCACCGTTCATATCCAGAATAGTACGGGAATCTACACCACTGGATACTGAGAAAGCCACACGGCTTGGCATGTTTGCCTTGATCAATCCCGTGATCACGTCAACACTGGGTCTCTGGGTGGCAATGATCAGATGGATACCTGCAGCTCTCGCAAGCTGTGCCAGACGACAGATGGATTCCTCTACCTCACCGGGAGATACCATCATCAAGTCTGCCAACTCATCTACGATGATCACAATCTGAGGTAATTTGGGCGGTGCATCTTCACGACCCTGCTCCTGCATGGTTTCTACC
Organism: Acetatifactor sp.; assembly: GCA_045540075.1. GTDB lineage: Bacteria > Bacillota > Clostridia > Lachnospirales > Lachnospiraceae > Acetatifactor. The sequence continues at coordinate 11,711 of JAZQGM010000076.1, forward strand.
TTCTTATTATATCCCTTCAGATCACGGACATTGTAATCAGCAAATTTCTTGTAACGGTCTGTCATCTCTGAAACGCCCCAATGCAGTGCTGCCGATGCCTTTTTAGGATCTGTCACCACAGGGATCAACAGGTGGGGAATTCCATTATATACACTAAGCTCCACCACCTTAGGATCTACCATGATCAGCTTCACATCGTCAGGATGAGACTTGTACAATATGCTCATGATCAAAGTATTGATACAGACTGATTTACCGGAACCTGTAGCACCGGCGATCAGCATGTGAGGCATCTTGGCGATATCTGCCACCACGATCTGCCCGGCGATGTCCTTACCCACCGCAAAAGCCAGGTTAGAAGGAAATTCTCTGAACTTACTGCTCTCTAACAGGTCACGAAGAGCTACCGGTGAATTCTCTTTATTGGGTACTTCGATGCCAATGGCAGCTTTCCCCGGAATGGGTGCCTCTATGCGGATATCCGTAGCAGCCAGATTCAGCTTGATATCATCTGCCAGATTCACAATTTTACTAACTTTCACACCCTGTTCCGGCTGTAACTCATATCTGGTCACACTTGGTCCCTGACTGATATCTGTGATGGTTACATTCACACCAAAGGTGCTCAAAGTCTGCTGCAGTCTCAGCGCTGTCTCTTTCAGTTCTCTTGTGGAATCTGCCGTAACCGGATTGCCTCTCTGCAATCTCGAAAGCGGAGGAAACATATATTTCTTGGGCACTTTATTCTGCATTTCCTTGCGGATCTCAGCCTCCTGAGGACTTATATTAGTGTCGTGATCCTCGGACAATCTTGCTGTGGGCTTAGCCTTTGCAGTTGCCTCACTATGTACCTGTATAGCATCTACTTCCTGTTTCGTAAACTGCTTCACAGGCTCTTGTCTTTGCACAATATTTTCTCTGAATTGTTCATCACGTATTTCTCTGACCGGTACCTGAGGCTCCGGTACTTCTTCCATCGTCATCTGATGGACAGAACGTACACGTATCTTCTCAAAGTCAAAGGCCGGCTGTTCCTGTAATTCCTTTTGTTCTTGTATAGAAAACTCCGGCTTGTCATCTTGTAAATCTTCCAAGGTTATTTCATGAATGTCATCTCTGCGCTGTGTGGCAGGCTTCTGCAAGGCAGTGTCAAACATCACCCCGGTAACTTTTTTATTCATTCTGAGAATCTTCTCATCCTCACGTGCTTCTTCCTTCTGCCGCCTTCCTTCCACACGCCTTTGCTTTTCTGAGGTTTGAAACTTCTCCTGCCCGGCACGTTTCAGTCTGTCGTGCGCTTCCAGCTCTTCTCGTCTCACTCTGTTACGTTCTTCCAGTTCTTCTTGTCTCAGCCTATCACGCTCTTTAAGCTCTTCACGCCGCAGTCTGTTACGTTCTTCTGCTTCTTCCCGCCTGATTCTTGCAGTTTCCCTGCGATATGCTGCATCTTCTCTGATACGTGAACCGCCTTCTCTCATGCCTTTAAGAAGGGATCTCTCCGTCAAAAGAATGATACTGATAATGGAACATAAAAGTACCACCAAAATAGTTCCTATGGTCTCAAGATAAAGCTGCAGGAGATAACTTAAGCTTCCTGCAAGACAACCTCCACCATCTCTTTCGGTCACACTTGCCTCATACAAAGCTTTTACATCATAGTATTCTAACTTTGCAGCACTGCCTGCGATCAAGTCACAGACCACACCAATCATCAAAAACAACATAGTTCCTGCCAACATTTTTCTGACAGCTGTGGGACTTCCCTCATTTGCAGACCAAAATGCCACTGCAACAAACAATACAATTGGTACAATATATGATGTAAAGCCAAAGAGCCCAAACATAACACTGCTGACAGTATCTCCAACCGGTCCGATCACCCCAAAGTTACATAAAAACAATATGATCATCACCACAAACAATATGATCAGACCAATCTCCTGAAACAGTTCACTGTCTCTTGCCGCCTGATGTGCATCTCTGTTTCTGGTTGTCGTATACGTTTTGGGGTAAGAATTCCCGCGTTTATTACTGCTCTTTGCTGTGCCCTTACCGGAAGTTTTCGTTTTCTTGCCGGAAGCTGATGTCTTTTTATTTGCATTCTTACCTGATGTTGATGCCATATCATCCCACCCCTTGTCTACTACTGTTCAAATTACACCTTTTTATAGTATACCATTTTTCGGGCTGATTGTCATCATCAATTTTTACCGAATGATCATCTCATGCAATTTTTTGATAGCCTTATCAATACCACCCACTTCATCAATGATCCCATGACGTACCGTTTCTTCCCCAACAAGGATGGTCCCCACATCTTTGGTAAGCACACCTGTCTCCATCATAAGTGCTTCCAGCCTCTCTTGTGTGATCTTACAGTGATCACAAACAAATCCTGTGATACGATCCTGTATCTGCTTGAAATAATCAAAGGTTTGTGGAACGCCGATCACCATTCCATTCATGCGGACCGGATGAATGACCATGGTTCCTGTAGGAACAATAAAAGAATAATCTGTGCTGACGGCTATGGGAACACCGATAGAATGGCTGCCACCAAGGACCAGTGAAACTGTGGGCTTGCTTAAGGAACCCAGCATCTCTGCAATAGCAAGTCCTGCTTCCACATCACCACCCATGGTATTTAGCAGTACAAGAACACCCTGAATCTCACAGCTATCCTCAATTGCAGCCAACTGGGGTAATATATGCTCATATTTCGTAGTCTTAGAGTTGTTTGACAGATTGTCATGTCCTTCTATCTCACCAATGATTGTCAACAGATGAATGTTGTGCTTTTTATCATTTTTATCAAGTGTTAACTGACCATTTTTCTCGATTCTCTCATCTGCATGCTTTTCTGCATCCATTTTTTCTTGTTCCTTACTAATTTCTGCCATATTTTTTCTCCCACTTTCTTTAACGCCTCGAGGGCTTTTGGTTCTATTCGCACAAAAAAGACCTGCACAGCAGGCCTTCTTAGTATAACCGTAATATAGCTTTTTTATATATCAAAATCATCTTCTTCTGAAATTTCAATGTCGAAGTGCATCCACTCTTCCTGTGGTTCCACACTATATTCAAGTACTTTCTTCACGTGCTTTTTAGGAAGGGGCAACGGATTTTCTATGTACTTCACCTGTTTGGGGGCTTCTTGTGTCTTCATTTCTTCAGTATACTCTTCTTGTAATGTCTCCATACCTTCAGCCTCCTTAAAATCCTGATCCACATCATCATCTACAGACAGATCAATACATTCTACATCCCCACACTTGTCATCACAGATACACTCTCTGATACCGATACCTGCAAGAATACTTCCAACCATCAAAAAGTATATTTCAATATCCATATGCTCCACAGATACATGAAAATAACTCATCACACACAATAAAAGCAACATTGTGATCCACAGTGAAAACCTATGATACTTCCCACATGACCAAAATCCCCAGGCACCAAATACCATAAGCCCCGGCACCAGAATCTTGGTCAGTATGTCTTCACCATACCAAAACCACATATCCCGGGTTTTTACACAAAACACTTCACCCCAGGCGTTCACTATGTTAAGTACATCTTTTTCACTAAGAAATGCATCCATACAGATGAATCCCCCGAAAAAAAGAACCGTCAAAACAAGCACCACCAGAACACTCCATACCGCTTCCCGCCTGATACTTTGATCTTTTTTCATATGTAAGGCAAATAACACCGGAATCACAAGTGTCAGTCCTAACACATCCAGATAACAGGCAAAGCTGATCAACCCACCAGTAAAGAAAATTAAGAAAATACGACTTAAGCGTTTCCTCTGTCCTACAGCCACTCCCTCTAAAAAGGCGTTCACACAAAGAAAACCCATTGAATAAATACACAGATAGCTTATTTGGGGTGAATAGGTCAGCCCGCTTATAACCTGAGCCGGCAGAAGCATCATCGTACCCAGAAGAATCAATCCGGCAACAGTCCCTGCAACCTTTCTCACGGCCCCATACAAAGAAAAAGCCGCCACAAATTGCAACACCAATTGCAACACAATACCGGCTATCCACTTGTTCCCAACGATCAGAAACAAAATGCGCAATAAACACAAGTAAAGATAAGTGGCACCATGGGTTACTTCCAATATGCCACTATTCTCTGTCACCTTTGCAATATCATAATAAGCAGCATCTTCTCCTGCATGATCCAGATTTACGATCCGCAGAAAAATTCCGGCAGTGATAAGGGCAATAAACAGCACACCTTCTATCAGACTTGCTGCTTCACTGTCTCCTTGACAAAAACTGACAGGAAACCGCCTTGCCGCCAGCCTGCACAGGATAAACAGCAAAGCAATACCTGCACAGCTACCGGCTGCCATAAGAGCAGCCTCACCTGAGTTCAGAAGACCACCTTCAACCACTGCTCCATATACATTATACATCAGGGCTGCACTGATTCCCAGAAAATAAACAGCCCACAAAATCACACTTACAAAATTTTTCTTCCACACCATTGTCTACAGTATCTTTTCAATATTATAACGAGGTCTTTGTTTTACTTCCATGTAAATCTTACCGATATATTGTCCCACCAATCCGATGGCAAGCAATTGCAAGCCACCCAGAAACCAGATAGACAATATCAGAGAAGTCCATCCCTGTACCACATGTCCCGTAAAATAGGAAATCAAAGCATAAACAGCTGCTAAGAGGGAACACATGATTATAAACAGGCCTAGACCCAGTATCAGGCTGATGGGCTTGACACTAAAAGAGGAAATACCATTAAATGCCAGTGCCAGCATTTTCTTAAGAGGATACTTGGATTCTCCTGCCACTCTCTCTTTACGGTCATAATACACACTGTCCGTCTGATATCCGATCAGTGGCATCATGCCCCGTAAAAACAGATTTGATTCTTTGAACTGTGAAAAGTGTTCCACTGCACGCTTTGACATCAGCCTAAAATCCGCATGGTTATATACCGTCTTCACACCCATGGCAGCCATCAGTTTATAAAAACCCTGTGCTGTGGTTCTCTTAAAGAAGGTATCCGTTTTACGCTCCTTACGGACACCATAGACGATATCATTTCCCGCATGATACTTATCGATCATTTCTTCGATCACAGCCACATCATCCTGTAAGTCTGCATCAATGGACACCGTCACATCGCTCATATCCTTTGCAGTGATCAAACCTGCTGTCAAGGCAAACTGATGACCTACATTACCTGCCAGCTTCACTCCTCTTACCTGCACCGGATATGCCTGATGCTCCTCTTCGATCAACTCCCAGGTACGGTCTTTACTGCCATCATTAACAAACAAAATAAAACTGTCTTCAGCGATTTTACCTTTCCTAATCAGATCATCCAGCACCTCTCTCAGTGCCTTAGATGCTATCTTAAGAACCTCTTCTTCATTATAACAGGGAACTACGATTGCAAGTTTATCCATGTATTTCCTCCCAATTAGATACTCTGAAGTGCCTGCTCCAGATCTGCGATAATATCATCCACGTGCTCGATGCCAACACTAAAACGGATCAGTTCAGGCGCCACACCGGCTTCTACCAACTGCTCATCTGTCATCTGTCTATGAGTATGGCTTGCCGGATGTAACACACAGGTTCTGGCATCTGCAACATGGGTCACAATGGCAGCCAGAGAAAGCTTATCCATCATCACTTCTGCTGCTGCTCTTCCTCCCTTTAAGCCGAAGGAAATGACGCCGCAAGTACCATTTGGCATATATTTCTGTGCAAGCTCATAATACTTATTACTCTTCAGTCCCGGGTAATTCACCCAAGCCACCTTCTCATGTCCTTCCAGATACTCTGCCACCTTCTGTGCATTGTAACAATGTCTCTCCATACGAAGAGGAAGAGTCTCTAAACCCACGTTCAGAAGAAAAGCATTCTGGGGTGACTGAATGGATCCCAAGTCTCTCATCAGCTGCACGGTAGCCTTGGTGATATAAGCACCCTTGCCGAATTTCTTGGTATATGTAACACCATGATAAGAATCATCCGGTGTGGTCAGTCCCGGGAACTTCTCTGCATATTGATCCCAGTCAAAATTACCTGAGTCTACAATAGCTCCACCTACACACATAGCATGTCCGTCCATGTACTTAGTAGTTGAATGTGTCACGATATCTGCCCCCCACTCAAAAGGTCTGCAGTTCATCGGTGTAGCAAAGGTATTATCCACAATCAGAGGAACCTGATGCGCATGAGCCACCTTGGCAAACTTCTCAATATCCAAAACTACCAATGCAGGGTTTGCAATGGTCTCTGCCAGGACACACTTGGTATTGGGACGGAAAGCCTTAGAAATCTCTTCTTCCGATGCATCCGGATCTACAACAGTACACTCAATACCCATTTTCTTCATGGTAACTGTCAAAAGATTAAAGGTACCACCATATACTGTGGAAGACATTACAGCATGGTCACCGGCCTCGCAGATATTAAATACTGCATAATAGTTGGCTGCCTGTCCGGAACTTGTGAGCATGGCTGCCACACCGCCCTCCAGTTCACAGATCTTCTGCGCCACAAAATCGTTGGTAGGGTTCTGCAGTCTAGTGTAGAAATACCCGCTTTCTTCCAGATCAAACAGCTTACCCATCTGCTCTGAAGTGTCATACTTAAAAGTGGTGCTCTGTACGATAGGAAGCACCCTCGGCTGCCCCTTAGTCGGCTGCCAGCCGGACTGAATGCAGACTGTCTCTCTTTTCCATTGTTTCGCCATTTTCGTATTCTCCTTTATTCATCCCAGTTGTGGTATACTGCCTGTACATCGTCATCATCTTCCAAAAGATCCAATGTCTTCTGAAGATTCTTCACAGCAGTCTCATCTGTCAAAGCCACATAATTCTGCGGGATCATGGTCACTTCTGCGCTCATCATAGGAATTCCTTCCTTCTCCAGAGCTTCTCTCACCATATCAAAGCTGTCCGGATCTGTCAGTACTTCGAAGCTTTCCTCTTCTTCCGCAAAGTCCTCTGCCCCTGCATCCAGTGCCATCATCATCAGATCATCTGCTTCCAGATCACACTCTTCCTTATCAATGATGATCTGTCCTTTCTTATCGAACATAAAGGATACACACCCCGGAGTGCCTACATTACCCTGTCCCTTGGTAAATGCGCTCCTTACGTTAGCTGCAGTTCGGTTCTTATTATCAGTAAGTGCATCTACGATGATAGCAATACCGTTAGGGCCATACCCTTCATAGGTCACATATTCATAGTTTACGTTACCTACATCTCCGGCTGCTTTCTTGATACCGCGCTCAATGGTATCGTTAGGCATGTTATTGGCTTTTGCCTTGGCAATTACTGTAGCCAGCTTAAAGTTATTATTGGGATCCGGACCACCCTCTTTTACCGCAACGGCGATTTCTCTTCCGATAATAGTAAAAATCTTACCTTTTGCGGCATCATTTTTCTCCTTTTTATGCTTAATATTCGCAAATTTAGAATGTCCTGACATGTTTAGTACTCCTTTAATATAAATTCTCTTAAGTATCATAACACTTCATGCGTAAAACGTCAAGAACTGCATCTCTTATGTATCCAGTTCCAGACTGATTTTTAATGCCCGATTCACTTTTTCCATGATTTCTCCATCCAAATGACACACCTTATCCTTCAGACGTTTCTTATCTATGGTTCTAAGTTGTTCCAAAAGAACCACGGAATCCTTATCCATATCATAAAGCATGGCATTCAGTTCAATATGTGTAGGCAGCTTCGCCTTATTCATCTTAGATGTAATGGCTGCGCAGATCACTGTGGGACTATGTCTGTTGCCCACATCATTCTGAATGATCAGAACCGGCCGTATCCCTCCCTGCTCTGATCCGATGACCGGTCTTAAATCTGCGTAATATACATCTCCTCTTTTCATGATAAGTCTCCTTCTTCAAAATCTGGTAATATTATTTCCAGTTTATCTGAAGGTATTCACATATCTTTCTCTTTTCAGGATAATCCCGGGACACTTACTCAGGCTTCATAGGGCGCCCTTACAGCACTGATACTTCCGCCGCTTACATAGACTCTGGGAATTCGTTTTCCCAGGCAACATACCAGCTCATAATTAAACCGGCCGGACAGCTCTCCCAAAAGCTCTGCCGTTATCTGTTCTGCACCGTCTGTACCGATCAAAATCACCTGGTCTCCTTCCGTCACTTCAGGAATCTCTGTGACATCTACCATAAATTGATCCATACACACCCTTCCTAAGATAGGCGCTTTCTTCCCTCTGATCAGCACATGCCCCTTACCGGAAAGCATTCTTGGATATCCATCACCATATCCCACCGGTATCGTTGCGATCCTCATTTCTTTCTCTGCCGTAAAAGTTCCTCCATAGCTGACACTCTGCCCCTTATGTAGGTCTTTTACAAAGATCACGTGACTATGCAGCGACAACGCAGGCTTTAACTTCATAATCTCCGGATTCGGCTCACCGGAAGGCCATAAACCATAAAGGATCGCTCCCGGACGTACCATATCCATTTGTGTGGAAGGTATCTCCAAAATCCCTGCACTGTTAGCGCAATGTTTGATCGGAATATGCAGACCAAGTTCCCTCTCTATCCTTTGTAAAAAATCCTGAAATACCGTAAGTTGATGAATTGCGTCTGTCTTGTCTTTCTCATCTGCTTTTGCAAAATGAGTAAATATCCCCTCTATCTCGATATTCTTCATCTCCATAGCTTTTTGTATCAACATAAGACCTTTGTCATCCGGAGAGATACCGATACGACTCATTCCTGTATCAACCTTGATATGAATCTTTGCTTTCTTGCCAACCTTCCCTGCCGCTTCAGAAAGCTCCCAAAGGGTATCTTCTCTAAAAACAGTAAGGCAGATTTCTTCCCGGATCAAAGGTTCATAGCTACTGGAAAACGTGTATCCCAAGATCAAAATGGGTTTTGTTATGCCCTCTTTCCTTAAGATCAGTGCTTCCTCTGCACTTGCCACTCCATATCCATATATACATTCAAAACCATTGATACATTTCGCTATAGGAATGCATCCATGACCGTAACCGTCCGTCTTCAGTACTGCCATGATCTTTGTGTGTGGGGCCATATGTTCCCGCATACAGATCACGTTATTTCTGATCACATCTAAATCTATCTGTGCATATACCCTCTGAAATTCGCACTCTCTGATATTCTGCGTATTCATGGTATGTTCCGCCTTTCTTATTCTTTTATACACACCTTTGTAATGGCCTTCACCAGATCACCTGCTGTCATGCCATGCTCTCCCAGTACGGATGCAGCTTCCTCTCCGGCTCTTCCATGAAGATATACCCCTACACTGCCTGCTTCAAAGGGCTCCATCCCCTGTGCCAGTAGCCCGGCAATGATTCCTGTCAGAACATCACCGCTTCCTGCCACAGCCATTCCACTGTTTCCGGTGGTGTTCATACACACCGGCTTGCTCTTCTGACAAACATAGGTCCGTGCATCCTTACTTACTATAACACAATTTAAATTTTCTGCAAGCCTTAAAGCAATTTCCACCGGTTCCTCTTTTACCTGATCGATCCCGATTCCGCATAATCTGGCAAGCTCCCCTACATGAGGTGTGAGCAGGAACGTTCTCCCTGCACTGGCCTGCATCCTTACCAGTTCCATAAGTTCCTGATACTTTGATAACAGATTTAAACCATCTGCATCGATCACCATAGGCAGATCACTGTCCTTCAGAAAAGAGCTTAAAACATCATAGGCCCATTGATCCGTTCCAAGACCCGGTCCTATTGCCAACACACTGGGCCACATATAAGTTTCTTCATCTGGCTCTTCCATACACAACAAAGCTTCGGGCACCGCGGTCTGCAAGATCACACGATTACATTCTCTGCTTAGCACCTTCACCATTCCTGCTCCGGCCCGATAGCAACCTTGAGCTGCAAGCACCGCTGCCCCTGCCATGTTCCTGTTCCCGGCTGCCAGCAACACTTTCCCAAAAGTACCCTTATTACCATAATTGCACCGATCAGGCAGTAGATCTGCCGGCTTTTCTGTGTACCGAAACATCGCCGGCGTTATATCTCCAAAAGCCTGTTCACCAATGCCAATATTCTTTACCACCACCTTACCGGCATACTCACATCCCGGATAAGCATAGAGCCCTCTTTTTCCAAAGGCAAAGCAAACCGTCAGATCAACCTTCGCAGCACAACCCATTACCTTACCTGTGTCACTATGGATGCCACTGGGCATATCTACTGCCACTTTAAAGCCTTTCTTCTCTTGGAGCCAACAGATCAGTTCCCTATACTCTCCGGTCACATCTCTGGACAACCCTACACCAAAAAGAGCGTCTATCAAAATATCATATTCACCTTCCGGGCACTTGCTGCATGTCCTTACCGGAAAATGCTTTAAAATTTCAAATTGAGTCCTCCAGGCTTTTGTCGCCTTGTCACGATTCCCGCAAAGCAAGACCTCCACCTGAAAACCTTGTCCATGTTCCGCTAACAATCTTGCCAGAGCAAGCCCATCAGCACCATTGTTACCACAGCCTGCCAGAATCAACACTTTCTTTCTTCCAAAACCGGTCATGCCAAGTGCTTTTAGAATCTCCTCGTAAACTGCAAGAGCAGCCCGCTCCATCAATACAAGGTCAGGTATGCCAATTCTCTCTATGGTTGCTCTATCATACTCCTGCATCTCTTTTGCTGTCAACAGATATTCCATGGAAGCCTCCTTAAATGTAAGAAAGACTGCTCCAACAAACAGTCCTCTCACGGCTTTAACTTCTTTCTTTCTCCTTCATATAACGACTAAAGTTATATGACAATTTCATCAGACTGTCGGACAAATGTACATTCTCCACCTGGATGCCCTCAGGCACATTGAGATCTACGTGTGCAAAATTCCAAATAGCTTTGATCCCATTTGCCACAAGCTTCTCTGCCACATCCACAGCACCGGTCTTAGGAATGGTTAAAACTGCAATATCAATATCATTCTCCCTGACAAACTGCTCCATTGCTTCCATAGGCTGCACCTTGATACCTCTTACCTCTTTGCCTACCACTTCCGGATTCTTGTCAAACATACCACTGAAAATAAAACCACGCCGTTCAAAATTCATATAATTGCCCAGTGCCTGACCCAGATTACCGGCACCTATGATGATAAAATGATGGGTCTGGTCAAGTCCAAGTATCTTACCGATCTCTTTATACAGAAAATCAACATTATAACCATACCCTTGCTGGCCAAAACCACCAAAATTATTAAAATCCTGACGAATCTGCGAAGCAGTTACCTTCATCAGTTCACTTAACTCCTGTGAGGAGATTCTCTCCACGCCCTCATCCCTTAAGTCTCCCAGATAGCGAAAATACCTGGGAAGGCGACCTATGACGGCTTGTGATATCTCTTTTTCTTCCATTGGGGCATACCTCCCACTAATTATACTACATCACTATTATACCCATATCGCAAAAAAATGTCAAATATTACTTTTTAGTTGCCATTCCTAAAAGTCTTTGATACAATAGTAGAAACAGGGGACTAAATGTCACCATGTATTAGGAGTGAACACTATGATATTATCTTGTCAAAATATATCCAAGGCTTTCGCTGAAAAAGAAGTCCTTCGGAATGTATCCTTTCATATAGAAGAAAATGAAAAAGCGGCCATTGTAGGCATCAACGGCGCAGGTAAAACCACACTTTTACGTATTATTGTAGGAGAAACGATGCCTGACGAGGGACTTGTGACCTTCGCAAAAGATAAAACCGTAGGCTATCTTGCCCAGAATGCAGGGGTTGATACCAACAATACCATCTATGAAGAACTGCTTCGTGTCAAGCAGGAGCTGATCGACCTGGAAAACCGCATGCGTGAATGTGAAGATCATATGAAACATGCAGATGGTGAGAAGCTGGAACAACTGATGAAACAGTATACCGCCCTGACCCATGCTTTTGAGATGGGAGGCGGTTATTCTTACAAAAGCGAGCTTGTCGGTGTCTTAAAAGGTCTTGGCTTTACAGAAAGTGATTTCAGCAAGTCTATCGCTACCCTTTCCGGCGGTCAAAAGACCCGTGTAGCCTTAGGCAAGCTGCTTTTGTTAAACCCTGACCTGATTATCTTAGACGAGCCTACCAACCACCTGGACATGAATTCCATCGCATGGTTAGAGACCTATCTATTGAATTATAAAGGTGCTGTGATCATCGTATCCCACGACCGATATTTTCTGGACAGAATAGCCGGCAAAGTTATAGAGATAGACCAGACCAAGGCCGCTTCTTTCCTGGGAAATTACTCTGAATATGCCGCCAAAAAAGAAATATTACGTGTAGCAGCCATGAACGCTTATCTGAACCAACAACGTGAGATCAAGCATCAGGAGGCAGTGATCGAAAAGCTAAAATCATTTAACCGAGAAAAGTCTATCAAGCGTGCCGAAAGCCGTGAAAAAATGTTGGATAAGATCGAGGTACTGGATAAACCCACCGAAGCACGCACTAACATGAAGCTGAAACTGACGCCACACATGTTAAGCGGTAACGATGTTCTGATTGTCAAAGACCTGTCCAAAGCCTTTGACCAAAAACAATTATTTGAACATATCAATCTGGAGATTAAACGTGGGGAACACGTGGCCATCATCGGCGATAATGGTACCGGCAAGACCACCCTGCTAAAGATCTTAAACAATCTGCTCCCCCAGGACCAAGGCACATTTTCCCTTGGCACCAATGTAAAGATAGGCTACTACGACCAGGAACATAACGTACTGCACAGTGATAAGTCCCTGTTTGATGAGATATCGGACGATTACCCCTATCTCACCAACACCCAGATTCGCAACGTGCTGGCTGCCTTCCTGTTTACCGGTGATGATGTATTCAAGAGAATCTGCGACTTAAGCGGCGGTGAGCGCGGTCGTGTCTCCCTCGCCAAGCTTATGCTCTCCGACTCCAACTTCCTGATCCTGGACGAGCCCACCAACCACTTAGACATCCTGTCCAAAGAGATCCTGGAAGATGCCATCAACGCCTACGAGGGAACTGTACTTTACGTGTCCCATGACCGCTACTTTATCAACAAAACAGCCCACCGCATCCTGGACCTGACTGCCCAGAGATTTGTAAACTACATCGGCAACTACGACTACTACCTGGAAAAACACGACACCGTCATGGCCGCCCTGTTTTCAACACTTCAGCCAGGCACTGCTTCAGGCACCAACGCGACTACGGCAAACGCTTCCCCCAGCCTCTCCACTTCGGCTACACCGTCAAATGAGTCAGAAGTTAAACTTGACTGGAAAGCCCAAAAAGAAGAACAGGCCCGCATCCGAAAACGCGAAAATGACCTAAAAAAATGCGAAGATAAAATTGCAACCTTAGAGGAACGTCAATCTGCCATTGATGCAGAAATGTCCCGCCCTGAGATAGCCACCAACGTAGCCCGCCTACAAGAACTCACAAAAGAACAAGCTGAGATTTCTTCCCAATTAGAAGAACTATATGAACTGTGGGAAACCTTAGCTTAACCCTTTAAGTTACTATCCTCTTTCATTTTATGCCCACAAAGCCCTTCCGGCACCAAACCACAAAAAGAGAATGGCAGGTGCCGTGATAGGGCCGGGCCGATAATATAGGGGCAATTTTGACATATGTAGCACCATTAGAAGTTCTTGTGTTTCTTATTTTGGCTTTCAGCCCCAAAATGCAACATGTCTGAGCAGTGCAGCTGCGAGTTTTGCATTTTGGGGCTGGCTCTTTGCCAAAATCAGAAATACTAGAACTTCTTATGGTGCGGAGTCTGCAAAATTGCCCCTATATTATCGGCCCGGCCCCATCACGGCACCTGCCATTCCCTTTTTGTGGCGCCCCTGTGCCCTTGCCCCATGGAAGGCGCGACTCACATGGCTTCAAAAGTTTCCCTGATAGCTTTGATGAAATCCAAACTGTTTAAAATAATTGGATTCTCACAAGTGGAGATCAGCGATAAACTCTTGGTCATCTTACCATCTTCCACAGTCTTGATACAAGCTGCTTCCAGTTTATCGGCGAACTGCATCAGTTCAGGAATATTATCAAGCTCACCACGCTTACGAAGGGCTCCGGTCCATGCAAATATGGTTGCGATGGAGTTTGTGGAAGTCTCTTCGCCTTTCAGATGTTTGTAGTAATGTCTCTGCACTGTGCCGTGGGCTGCCTCATATTCGTACACACCGCTGGGAGAAACCAGTACTGAGGTCATCATGGAGAGGTCTCCGTAGGCGGTGGCTACCATGTCGGACATCACATCACCATCATAGTTCTTACAGGCCCAGATAAATCCGCCTTCTGAACGGATTACACGTGCCACTGCGTCATCGATCAGGGTGTAGAAATATTCAATGCCCAGTTCTTCGAATTTGGCCTTGTATTCCGCATCATAGATTTCCTGGAAGATATCTTTAAAGGTATGGTCATATTTCTTGGAAATGGTATCCTTAGTGGCAAACCACAGATCCTGTTTGGTGTCAATAGCGTAGCCAAAGCAGGCTCTTGCAAAGCTGGAAATGGATTCCTTGGTGTTGTGGATGCCCTGAATAATGCCGGCTCCTGTAAAGTTATGAATGGTCTCGCGTACTTCTGTACCATCTTCGGCAGTAAATACCAGCTCAGCTTTGCCGGGACCGGGTACCTTGATCTCTGTGTTTTTGTACACATCACCGTATGCGTGGCGGGCAATGGTAATTGGTTTGGTCCAGTTGGACACGTAAGGTACGATGCCTTTTACCAGAATGGGAGCTCGGAATACTGTACCGTCCAGAATCGCACGAATGGTGCCGTTAGGACTCTTCCACATCTCCTTTAGATTATACTCTGTCATTCTTGCCGCATTGGGGGTAATGGTGGCGCATTTTACTGCTACACCGTATTTTAATGTGGCCTTGGCAGAATCTACTGTCACCTGGTCATTGGTCTCATTACGATATTCCAGACCAAGATCATAATACTCTGTCTTTAAATCGATAAAAGGTAGTAACAACTCGTCCTTGATCATCTGCCAGAGAATTCTGGTCATTTCATCTCCATCCATCTCTACAAGAGGAGTTATCATCTTAATCTTATCCATGGAAAAACCTCCTAAGTTTTTATCATCTTATATTTCTTTTATTTCTTTTTTCTTTCATAAGCCTCATGCAAGCCCTCTTTCACCATATTTTCATAAGCATTGATCATATGGCGGTTGGCAAGCTGCTCTGCCAGATCGGCATCGCCTGCCTTGATGGCTTCCATAATTCCTTCATGCTCTTCATTGGACTCCTTGCCACGAATCACATTCGATAGCGTCTGCTTGCGCACTCTGACCACGTATTGATGATATTCCTTCAACTGATGTTCCAGCATCTTACTATTACATGCTTCATACAAAATATCATGGAAACGGTTGTCCAATTGGGTCAGTTGTTCATGGTGTCCTTTCTGGGCATGGAAACTTGCCAGATAGACATTCTCTTCCAATTCTTCCAGCTGTTCCTGTGTGATATGCTTCGTGGCCCATCTGGCGCATAAACCCTCTAACAGAGAACGGATCATATAGATATCCTTTACATCCTTCTCCGTGATACCGGTCACATACGCCCCCTTATTAGGAATGATCTGGATCAATCCTTCTAACTCCAGCTGTCTAAATGCCTCTCTTACAGGGGTCCTGCTGACGCCCATCTCTTCACTGATAGCAACTTCACGAAGTTCCTCATAATCCTCATATTTTCCGCTTAAAATATCATCTCTCAGCTTATTGAACACTCTTCCTCGCAGGGAGTATTTGTCCGTCACTTCCTGCTTCACATCATAATTAGCCATTCTTTCCCTTTCATGACAGATGCCTCTTGCTCTTGTCGATACAGCCAGTTAGCGCTTATGGTTTCCACAAGGAAATCCCTTCACTTACCCAATCTTAAATCCCTTTTCCTCACAGACCTTGTTGATCTCTCTGAGAATCTCTTCGTCGGTAAGAACAGTCACACGGCCACCTGCATACTCTTCGTCAACCCAATTTTTGATTTCTTTAACCAATTCGGAAGTCTTGTCCACCTGATTCTCACCTTTCAGTTTAAAATAGGTGTTGATCCAGTGTGCGATACCTGCAAGACCGGACGTATTGGAGATAGCACACAGCACAGGACGATTCAAAAACTTCTCTGTGTCAAATATATTATAAATCTCTTCATTTTTCAAGAGGCCATCTGCATGAATTCCTGCTCTTGTAACATTAAAATTCTTACCGACGAAGGGGGTGCGAGACGGAATCTGGTATCCGATCTCTTTTTCATAGTATTCTGCTAGCTCTGTGATCACTGTGGTGTCCATTCCATTCAAGTCACCCTTAAGCTGCGCATACTCAAATACCATAGCTTCCAAAGGTGTATTACCGGTTCTCTCACCTATACCGAACAGTGAAGTATTGATACCGGAACATCCATACAACCATGCTGTGGTAGAATTCACCACAGCCTTGTAGAAATCATTATGTCCGTGCCACTCGATCAACTCGTGAGGCACACCTGCATGAGTATGGATCGCATAAATGATGCCCGGTACACTTCTGGGAATAACTGCACCCGGATAGTTGACACCGTAGCCCATGGTATCACATGCCCTAATCTTGATAGGAATCTGGTACTCCTTCATCAGCTTCATCACTTCCAGGCAAAAAGGCACTACATAACCATAGATATCTGCTCTGGTAATATCTTCCAAATGACACCTGGGACTGATTCCCTCCTCCAAACACTCTCTGATCACACTTAAATAATGATCCATTGCCTGTCTTCTGGTCATCTTCAGCTTCATGAAGATGTGATAATCGGAACAGCTGACCAAAATACCGGTCTCTTTCATACCGATTTCTTTTACCAGCTTAAAATCTTCCTTACTGGCGCGGATCCAGCTGGTTACTTCCGGAAATTTATAACCTCGCTCCATACATTTATAAACGGCATCTCTGTCCTTCTTGCTGTATAGGAAGAATTCACTGGCACGGATCATACCATTGGGTCCACCCAGTTTGTGCAGGTAATCAAAGATCGTCACGATCTGCTCTGTGGTATACGGAGCTCTTGACTGCTGTCCATCTCGGAAAGTGGTATCCGTAATCCAGATATTCTGAGGCATATTATGCGGTACTACACGATCATTAAATGGAATTTTGGGAATCTCCGAATAAGGGAACATGTTACGGAAGACATTGGGCTTCTCCACGTCATCCAGGATATACATATGCTCCTCTATCTCCAACAAGTTCTTCTTGTGGTTCATTGTGACCGGTCGATTCTGAAAGGCTTCACTTTCCATCATAAGCATCCTCACCTTCTGCCCTGAAAGGCAATATAATTATTCTTTGTATCTTTGCATTATTGTATACAATAATACCATTTCTGTCAATACCTTTCCAACATCTTTTTTACATTTATCATTCCCCATCCCTGCAGATTCCATGGTTCACCCAAATCTGTAGCAGTGTAAGTCAACTTTCGCTTCACATCCTCATTACTCATATCCGGATACTTCTGCAAAAGCAAGGCTATAGCCCCTGTCACGATGGGCGTAGCCATAGAAGTGCCGCTTTTTGCTACATAAGCATCCTTTGCCATAGCTTTCCCCGGTTGCGGGATTCCATAAGCGTGATTGGTGCCCCGATAATTTACATTACAGGAACGAATATCCGTCCCCGGAGCTACCACATCCGGCTTCCTGATTCTGTCAGCAAACTTTCCCCTACCGGAATAGGTGGAGCATCGCTTGGGATTATCCTTTCCATAGCTTCCATCATGACACCCCACTGTGATCACTCTCTCACTGCCGCTTACCGCCGAAATACTGCCATCCATAGGACCCTTATTTCCCGCTGCGCACACCACTACAATGCCCTCCGACCACACTTCCTCAATCTTTGACTGCAGCGCCTCCTGCTTTTTCTTATCACTCATCTCCCCGATACCCACGGATATATTCAACACCCTGATCTGATACAGTTTTCTCACCTCTAAGATCCAATCAAGGGCCTCCAGCATATGCTTCGTCATCCCGTCCCCATTGTGATCGAGCACCTTCCCCACCACAAGACGACTCCCGGGTGCCATCCCTCTCATCCTTCCACCTGATTCGCCTCCACTTCCCGCAATGATCCCACAAATATGTGTTCCATGTCCATTATCATCATACATCAATTGATTCCTGCCCACAAAATCCCGAAATCTCAGAACCTTTCCTCTCAGATCCGGATGATCCCCAATTCCTGTATCAAGCACCCCTACCGTAACTCTCCTCTTCTTCCAATCCTCTCGCCCCCCACTTACCTGTATCTCTTTCACAAACAGCTCATCTTTTAAGGCTTCTTCCAGTCCCACCTGCCGTCGCACTCTCTCCATAGTTCAATTTTCTCACTTCATTTACTCAAAATCCCTTCTAAATATCATACGCACTTTCACCTTCCCTTTCTCCACAAAAAATTAATTTATCTCCTGGAAACTCTGACAACCCTACCTGCATAGAATAAACCATAAAACAAATTCATGGAGGCACTTAAAATGAGTGACTTAACTGCTACCAACTGTGGCTGCAACAACAATTCCTGTGGATGTGGTTGTGGTAACAACAGCGGATTCCTTGGTGGAAGCTGCATATGGATCATCCTGTTATTATTCTTCTGCGGAGGAAACGGCAACGGTATCTTCGGCGGCAACTGTGGCTGCGATAATGGTTGCGGCAACAATAATAATTGCTGTGAATGGATCATCTGGATCCTGCTGATCAGCTGCTTCTGCGGCAATGGCAATGGCAATAGCTGGGGCAACAACTGTGGTTGCAATAACAACAACTGTGGCTGCTGCTAATCATTAGCCTTTGCGAAAGTAGGCTCCCTTGCGGAGCCTATTTTCCATGTAGCGTAAGACTGGTGTAATTTTCGTCATACTTAAGGAATGTCCCACATAGGATAATAGAAACAGCATTTTGCACAAGGAGACGCGATGAGTGAGAAAGTTCAGGACAAAGTAACAGCATTTGACACATTATTTACCACCAATTACATTCAAAAACTGAAAATCCTGATGCCCTACTTTGACCGCTCCATGCAGAAAAATATTGCTGTATATATCAAATATCTGGAGCTGCAGTACACACTGAATTTCTTCAGACACCACCCCTCTGCCAATGTTTCATTACTGCCTCATGAATCTTCCATGAACTATGGCAAGCTTTTCGGGGAAATGATCCCCTATTGCACAGAATCTGAGCGCAGTCAGATGGAGAATATGCAGAATATGTTCCGCACCTTTGAACAATATAAAGACATGATGGAAATGATTCAGATGATGCAGGAAATGTTCCCTGAAGGCGAAAATCCTATGAATACTATGTTTGGTGGAGGTAATTCTCAAGGCTTTGGCAGTATGGACCTGTCACAGCTTGCCCAGATGGCTCAGATGTTTGGCGGCGGGGATATGTCTCAGACCATGGGTGATATGGATCTGTCACAAATGGCTCAAATATTTCAAATGTTTCAACCACAAGGAGGGAATACAGAAAATGGAGAAAACCAATAACAGACCTGCCTGGATGGAGGACGAACAGGTAAAAAACATTGATTCTAAAAAGCTTGACTTTTTGCAAAAGCTTTTTAAAGAAGGACGCGGTAAATCCCAAAAAGAGATGCTTGCTTACATGATGCCCATGATGCGAAAGGCCAAGCAGGAGCACCTGACATTTACTCCGCAGGAAATGCAGGCTGCCATAAATGCGATCAAAAAATATAGTACTGAGGAAGAATTAAAGCAAATAGACAATATATTGGCCAAAACTGCCGGGAAAAGCAAATAAACACAGAGGAGAGCATGAAAGTTTAGAAAATAACTTTCATGCTCTCGATAATATTTTGTATCAGATTTTATTTCACCACAATATTAATGATCTTACCTTTTACATAGATCTCTTTCACAATGGTCTTGCCGTCAATGGCAGCCTGTACAGTGGGTACTTCTTTGGCTTTCTGAATGGCAGAATCGCTCTCCTCATCCACTCCCACTTCCACAGTTCCCTTGACCTTACCATTTACCTGAATACCGATAACGATGGCCTTTTCTTTCAGCACTTCCTCATCATAAACAGGCCACTGTTCGTATGCAATGGTATGATCATGACCGAGGATCTGCCAGATCTCCTCACCGGCATGAGGACAGATGCAGGAGAACATCTTTACAAAGCCCTCTGCATATTCCTTCGGACACTTACCGGCCTTGTAGGCTGCATTCATAAAGATCATCATCTGGCTGATGGCAGTATTAAAACCAAGCTGTTCAAAATCATCTGTTACCTTTTTCACCGTCTGGTGGTATACTTTGGTCAGGGCATTATCGTTCTCTACGGTAATATTGTCATCATTGGTAAAGAAGGCCCATACTCTGTTGATAAATCTTCTGGCTCCTTCCACACCTTGATTGCTCCAAGGCTTTGACACCTCCAAAGGACCCATGAACATTTCATACAATCTCAGGGTATCAGCGCCGAAATCATTCACCACATCACTGGGATTGATCACAAATTCAGGGAAACGCTTACCCATCTTGATACCATTGGAGCCAAGGATCATACCCTGATGTACCAGCTTCTGGAAGGGCTCTTTCACAGGGGACAAGCCTTTGTCGTAAAGATAACGATTCCAGATTCTGGAATACATCAGATGGCCTACTGCATGCTCAGGACCTCCAATGTAAAGGTCAACTGGCAGCCAGTGCTTTAACAGCTCCTGATTGGCAAATTCCTCCTGATTATCAGGATCGATATATCTCATAAAGTACCAGCTGGAACCTGCACTTCCGGGCATGGTAGAGGTCTCACGCACACCCTTCACACCATTCCTGTTGTACTGTTTCCACTCAACTGCATTTTCCAGAGGTGCTTTGCCATTCTTACCCTTATAATCTTCCAGTTCAGGAAGGATCAACGGCAGCTCCTCATCATCCAGCACATGAATCTGTCCGTCCTCTGTGTGAACCACAGGAACCGGCTCGCCCCAGTAACGCTGTCTTGCAAAGATCCAGTCACGGAAATGATAATTTACTGTTCTGTGGGCAACACCCTGGGCTTCCAACTTAGAAGTGATGGCTTCCTTTGCCTCTTCCACAGTAAGGCCTGTGAATTCCTCAGAATTCATTAACTTACAGCCCTTACCAAGGTATTCACCCTTCTCAAATGCTTTCTCGCTCACATCTCCACCGTCAATTACCTGGATCATAGGGATATTGTGCGCGATAGCATATTCAAAGTCACGTTGGTCATGAGAAGGAACTGCCATAACGGCACCGGTTCCATAACTTGCCAGAACGAAGTCACCAATAAAGAGGGGTACTTCCTTGCCGTTTACAGGATTGATGGCATAGAGACCTTTCAGGATGCAGCCGGATTTCGTCTTATTCAGTTCGGTACGATCCATATCATTTTTCTTCAGAGTCTCATCGATATATGCCTGAACCTCTTCAGGATTCTGTACTCTGTCCATCAGATCCTTTACGATCTGTCCGTCCGGAGCCAGTACCATGAAAGTAATACCGTAGATGGTCTCGATACAAGTAGTATAAATGGAGAACTTACCTCCGCCTACAATCTGGAATTCTACCTCAACACCTTCGGACTTACCGATCCAATGTCTCTGAATATCCTTGGTAGACTCCGGCCAATCGATCTCCTCTAAGCCTTCCAGCAATTTTTCTGCAAAAGCAGGCTGATTGATTACCCATTGCTTCATATTCTTACGGATCACAGGATAACCGCCACGTTCCGATTTGCCATCAATAACCTCGTCATTGGAAAGAACGGTTCCCAGCTCCTCACACCAGTTTACGGGCATATCTACATATTTGGCATAACCATCCAGATAAAGCTGTTTAAAGATCCACTGGGTCCATTTATAAAAGGAAGGATCACTGGTGGCGATCATCTTACTCCAGTCATAGTCAAAACCTAACTCTTTCAGCTGCGCAGAGAAAGTATCAATATTGGTCTGTGTAAAACCATTGGGATGATTACCGGTGCTGACAGCGTACTGCTCTGCCGGAAGACCAAAGGAATCATATCCCATGGGATGTAGTACATTATAGCCCTGCATACGTTTCATACGGGACATAATATCTGTTGCAGTGTATCCTTCCGGATGTCCTGCATGCAGACCTACTCCTGAAGGGTAAGGGAACATATCCAGCGCATAATATTTGGGCTTACTGAAATCCCACACATCTGTCTTAAAGGTCTCATTTTCTGACCAATAGGTCTGCCATTTTTTTTCAATTTCTTTTGGATTGTAAACTCTTTCCATGATTTACCATCATATTCCTTTCTGATTAATATCGTGACTCCACATAACATGCACGAAAAAATATAAGCCCTTTCGCATATAGAGACGAAAGGGCTTGAAATTTCCGTGGTACCACTCTACTTCACAGACTAAATTCTATCAACAATCATATTTGTTTTGGCAAGAAAACAATCTGTGCACTTTAACTCTCTGTAACGGGAGAACCCGCCTGCAACTACTTGTAACTGTGTGAAACAGACACAGATACGTTCCCCGCAGATGCTCCGAGGCCAGTTCAGAATCTTGCGATACCGCCTCACACCAACCGGCAGTTCTCTGAAACCATGGGATCCTTACTTTTCCTCATCAAAGCTTTGCTATATTACATTACGAAACTGTAACCATTTTAGCCTTTTTTTGGGCATCTGTCAACTAATATTTTCTTCTTTTTGCCTTCTTAGCCAGAATCTTTTTGATATTTAACAAGAACAACGTCCCTGCCACACAAACGGACACAAAATCCGCCACCGGTTCTGCCAGAAACACCGCAAATACCTTGTCCGCAAAGAAGTTGGGCAAGATAAAGATCAAAGGTATCAGCAATATAATTTTTCTCAGACAAGCAATGAAAAGTGAAAGCTTTGCCTGTCCCAGTGAAACAAAAGTCTGCTGTACGGCCATCTGAATGCCAAACAGACCTGATACCGCCATATATATCCTGAGAGCCCATGTAGTGGTCTCAAGAAGCTCCGGAGATTTATTAAAGATACTGACAAAGGCCCCCGGAAACAATTGAACTGCAAACCAGAAAACAAAAGTATAACTCAGGCAACAGATCAACAACAGTCGGTAGGTCTTACGCACTCTGTCCATATTGGATGCCCCGTAATTGTAACTGATAATAGGCTGTGCACCCTGCGAAATACCTTGTACCGGCATCATTTGCAGCGACATGATACTGCTTAAGATGGTCATCGCTCCTACTGCCACATCACCGCCGTATTCAGACAGTGACATATTAAAAGCAATATTGATCGCACTCTCAGTAGCACTCATAATAAAAGGCGAGACTCCCAATGCCATTACCGGCAGGATCACTTTCAGGTCAATCTTAAGATATTCCTTCCGGATTCTTAAGATCGTCTTTTTACCTGTCAGAAACCGCAACACCCATACAGCAGATATTCCCTGGGATATAATCGTTGCCAAAGCTGCACCCTGTACCCCCATATCCAGTCCGAAAATGAAAATCGGGTCTAGAATAATATTAGCAACTGCACCGATGATCACTGTCTTCATAGCATCTTGGGAAAAGCCTTGAGTGGTAATATATGGATTAAGCCCAAGCGACAACATGACACATACTGTTCCGGTCACATACACACGCATATATTCCAACGCATATGGCAAGGTCTGATCACTTGCACCGAAAAGTCTGAGCACACTTTCACCCGCAAGTTCCAGAGAAACTGTGATGATGAGGGCGATCACAAGCAGTGTGGCCACACTGCTTCCGATAATGCGCTCCCCTTCTTCCTTTTCTCCTCTTCCCATGAAAATTGCAACCCGCGGTGCTCCGCCTCCGCCGATCAGATTGGCAAAAGCCATGACGATCATAATAATTGGAAAACACAATCCCAATCCGGTCAGTGCCAGATCACCGGTTTCCGGAATATGACCAATATAGATCCTGTCCACCATATTATAAAGGAGATTCACCATCTGCGCCACGATTGCAGGCAGAGAAAGCTTCCACAAAAGTTTTCCTACACTGCCCTCCCCTAAAGGATTCTTCTGTTCACTCATTTATTACATCACCTTCCCAAAAAGATACTGTGCCGTTAAGCACAGTATCTCCAAATTTTACATATAATCTACCTCTCAGCCTTAAGAAACTTAGTCCTCTGCATTGTTCTCGGCCACACTTGCAGCTCTTGCAGCCACTTCCTTCTCCTGTACATCACTGGGAGCCTGCTCATAACGTGCGAACTCATAAGCGTAATCACCACGTCCGCCGGTCATAGAGCGCAGATCCGTACAATATCCATACAGTCCGCTCATAGGAATATCAGCTTCAATCACAGTCTTACCACCGGTAGCAGGATTCATACCAAGCACGCGGCCACGGCGCTTGTTCAGATCACCCATTACATCGCCGGTATAAGCATCAGGCACAGTAACCTTCAAGGATGCGATAGGCTCTAACAGGATGGGACCTGCTTCCATGAAGCCCTTCTTAAATGCCTGGGTAGTCGCCATCTTAAATGCCATTTCAGAAGAGTCTACCGGATGGTAGGAGCCATCGTACAGAACAGCCTTAACGCCCACTACAGGATAAGCAGCCATAGGTCCCTTCACAACGGAATCCTGCAAGCCCTTCTCTACTGCGGGGAAGAAGTTCTTAGGAACAGCGCCGCCTACTACTTCCTGGGCAAATTCATAAGCAGTCTCCAGATCACCTGAAGGAGCGAAACGCATCTTAACATGACCGTACTGACCATGTCCGCCACTCTGCTTTTTATATTTATATTCTACATCAGAGGTCTTCTTGATGGTTTCTTTATAAGCAATCTTAGGCTGGGTCAACTCTACTTCTACTTTATACTCATTCAAGAGCTTACTTACTACGATATCCAGATGCTGATCGCCCATACCGTACAGAAGCATCTGTCTGTTGTCCGCATCATTCACCACCTTAATGGTCTGATCTTCATGGGTGATCTTCTGCAGTGCCTGTGAGATCTTATCTACGTCACCCTTATTCTTAGGAATGTAACGCTTGTATGTATAAGGAGTAGAAATCTCAAATTTTCCGAATTTGATCGTAGTCGCCTTGGTAGAAAGACTGTTGCCGGTACGGGCTGCAGTAAGCTTCGCCAAAGCACCGATATCACCTGCATGTAACTCAGGTACCTCGATGGGCTTATTACCCTGAAGCACATAGAGCTTACCAACCTTTTCTTCAATATCACGGTCCACATTGTAGATCATATCATCAGACTTCAGTACTCCGGAGTTTACCTTGATCAGGGAATACTTACCGATGAAAGGATCCACGATGGTCTTCCAGATATATGCAGATTTTGCTTTGGAGAAATTATAATCTGCATGGTAAATCTCATTGGTCTTCATATTGATACCAGCCACTTCACGGTTCTCGGGGCTGGGCAGATACTTGATAATATCATCAAGCAGTGTATACATACCCTGGCACAGCACATTGGAACCCATGGTCATGGGCACAATGCTTCCTTCACACACATTGGTGCGAAGTGCAGCACGGATCTCAGCCTCTGAGAAAGTCTCACCACCAAAATATCTCTCCATAAACTCTTCACTAGTCTCAGCTACTGCTTCCATCAAAGTATCACGGCAAAGGTGGAGATTAGCCAGGGAATAAGCAGGAATCTCACAAGGAACCACTTCCTTACCCTGCCATCTGTTACCTGTCTCTGCGATCACATTCACATATCCTACAAATTTCTCATTCTCACGAATCGGCAGATGGAATGGTGCCATCTTCTTGCCGTACAGATTGGTCATATCTTCCACTACCTGACGGAAGGATGCATTATCAACGTCCATGTTGGATACATAGATGATCCTGGGCAGCTTATACTTCTCACAAAGCTCCCATGCCTTCTGTGTACCTACTTCAATACCGGACTTACCATTCACAACGATAATGGCTGCACCGGCTGCGCTGACAGCCTCTTCCACTTCACCTACAAAGTCAAAATAACCGGGCGTATCAAGAATATTGATCTTATAGCCTTCCCATTCAATGGGGATCACGGAGGTACTGATGGAGAACTGTCTCTTCTGTTCTTCCTTACTATAATCGCTGACTGTATTTCCATCGGACACTTTGCCCATTCTGGATGTAATTCCGGAAAGATATGCAAAAGCCTCTGCCAGGCTGGTCTTACCTGCTCCGCCATGTCCTAATAATACTACATTTCTAATCTTGTCAGTTGTGTAAACATTCATAAGTCTTCCTCCAATTTTGGTGTATTTTGGGTATTCTGCCAAAGCTAAATTGGATGCTAAAATTCCCATATACCTATTGTACTAAATTTCCAGACATTTTACAAGTGTTAATCTGATTTTTGCCACTATTTTTTTACATTTTTAATACTTTTCGGCCCTTTAATGGGTAAATACCACCACTGACGGACAGCTTCCGGCAAAAAACCCCTTGACTTTCGCGCGTTAAAGTGTTATAGTGTTTGGAGTAACTATGATTCAGCAAGGAATGTATTGCTGCTAAAGGAGGGTATTATGTCACAATTGACCTGTGGTTTTATTGGTCTTGGCCTGATCGGTGGTTCCATTGCCAGAGCTTTGAAAGAACATGTAAAAGAGGTATCTATCATCGCTTACGATATCAATAAGGAAGCACTTACTGCCGCATTCCAAGACGGTGTTGCAGATATCATCTGTGACTGCATTGATGAGCGTTTCCGGCCATGTGATTATCTTTTCCTATGCGCTCCAGTACAGAAAAATGACGAGAATCTGCTGCAGGTCATAACACATCTCTCACCGGACTGCATTCTGACTGATGTAGGCAGTGTAAAGACCAATATTCACCTCCATATTGCCAAGCTTGGTCTGGAAGACCGGTTTATCGGCGGTCATCCCATGGCCGGCAGTGAACGTGTAGGCTATGTGAATTCTAAGGCCATTCTCTTGGAAAATGCCTACTATATCCTGACCCCTACCTCACAGGTATCACAGGACAAGGTAAATGCTTACCGTGATCTGGTCAAGCAGATGGGAGCCATTCCACTGATACTGAATTACGAACAACATGACTATGTCACTGCTGCCGTAAGCCATCTGCCCCATGTGATCGCTTCCTCTCTGGTAAATCTGGTTCGTGACAGCGATTCTGAGGAAGGTATCATGAAAATGATCGCAGCCGGCGGTTTTAAGGATATTACCAGGATAGCCTCTTCTTCCGCTGCCATGTGGCAACAGATCTGCCTGACCAATACGGATAATATTTTGAGCCTGTTGGATGATTATATTACTTCTTTGCAGCAGATTAAAAGCCAGTTAGAAAGCCACGAAGAAGACGGTCTCTATCAATTCTTTGATGAAGCCCGTATTTACAGAGATTCCTTTATCAGCGCCTCCAGCGGACCAATCAAGATATCATACTCCATGAATGTGGATATTGCTGATGAACCCGGTGCACTGGCATCCATTGCAACGATTATGGCTATGAATCAAATCAGTATTAAGAATATCGGAATCGTACATAACAGAGAATTTGAAGGCGGTGTACTGAGAATCGAATTCTACGATGAAGAAGGCGTTAATAAAGCCGAAATCGTTCTTACAGGAAAAGGATATCACATTTACAGAAAACAATGAAAGACCCGTCACTGGGTCTTTCTTTTATGTCTTATTTTCTCCAACCAAATCAATATCCCCATTCCAAACATACCACCACAGGTATCCAACAATACATCCCCAAAGTTTCCACACCTGTCCGGCACGAACAGCTGATGTAATTCATCCATAGCAGCGGAAACAAATACCCATACAATTATTAATATATAAAGTTTCCTTCCTCTTTCCATCCACTGGCGCCACAAAAGATAAACAAGCACTCCCATAACTGCATATTCAGCAAAATGTGCCAGTTTTCGAATAGGATTTTCAAAATAATCTGCCAAACTTTTCACAAAAGTGTCAGTCCAGTTTTTGCCGGTTATGATATTCAGGAATTCCGCACACATTTCTGATACAAGAGTACTTAAACCTCCTGATTTTTCTCCATTCTGTGCTGAAAAAGAGAAGATCATCACATATAACGCTAATAATAAGCTACTACAGATTAAAGTGATGCATATTTTGGTTGAAAGCATACTTTTCTTGACTTTCATAACATGTCTCCGATTAAAGTTTTCCTTCATCTCCGGTTACAAACATAGCATCCCCAAAGCTAAAGAACCGATATCGCTCACGGACTGCTTCTGCATAAGCATCCAGAACCCGTTCTCTTCCCGCAAGCGCAGACACCAGCATCACCAGTGTAGATTCCGGCAGATGGAAATTGGTGATCAATGCATCCAATGCTTTAAATTGATATCCAGGATAAATAAATATCTCGGTATTATCACACCCTGCCTGCACCACACCGTTCTCATCCGAAGCGCTTTCCACGGTACGACAGCTGGTAGTACCCACGCAGATCACACGACCTCCCGCCGCTTTGGCATCATTGATCAGGCTTGCAGCTTCTTCTGTCACCTGATAATACTCCGAATGCATATGATGCTCCAACACATTCTCTTCTTTCACAGGGCGGAAAGTTCCCAGGCCCACATGCAATGTCACATACGCAATCTTCACTCCTTTTGCCTCAATCTTAGCAAGTAACTCCTGCGTAAAATGAAGTCCTGCCGTAGGCGCAGCCGCCGATCCTTCATATTTGGCATAAACCGTCTGATAACGATTCTTATCCTGCAGCTTATGGGTAATATAAGGGGGTAGTGGCATCTCTCCCAGCCGGTCCAACACTTCTTCCCAGATTCCTTCATACTCGAAATGAATTAGCCGGTTGCCCTCCTCCACTGTTTCCAGCACTTCCGCTTTTAAGATACCGTCGCCAAAGACTAGCCTTGTTCCCGGTCTGCATTTCTTACCGGGCTTTACCAGGGTCTCCCACACATCACCTTCCCTGCGCTTTAACAGAAGCACCTCCACATGGGCACCGGTACCTTCCCGCTCTCCCAAAAGCCTGGCAGGGATTACCTTGGTATTATTAAGCACCAGACAATCCCCCGGACGCAGGTAATCTATGATCTCTCTAAATACATGATGGGACACCTCTCCTGTATTCTTATTCAGTACCAGAAGCCGTGAAGAGGAACGATCCTCAAGAGGATCCTGAGCGATCAATTCCTGTGGTAAGTCAAAATAAAAATCTGATTTTTTCAATTCTGTCATATTTCATCCTCAACACAACACAGAGAGGTGAACCTCCCTGTGGTGCTTTTATCACTTCTTAGAGACTTGCTTTTTCCACAAAAGCCTTGTATCCTCTATAGGTTTCATACACGTCTGCCTTGCTGGTAGCTTCCCATGGCGCATGCATATTCATCACAGCCACACCACTGTCGATCACATTCATTCCATACAGTGCCAAGATATAGGCAATGGTTCCACCACCACCCAGATCGACTCTTCCAAGTTCAGCAGTCTGGAAATTCACTCCGGCCTCTTCATAAATCTTTCTGATATGCGCCAGATATTCTGCATTGGCATCATTGGAACCGGACTTTCCTCTGGCTCCGGTAAACTTATTGAGCACCATACCGCCACCCATATAAGCCACATTCTTCTTATCAAAGCTTGCAGCAAAAGAAGGATCATAGGCACTGCTTACATCGGAAGAAAGCATACAGGAACGGGCCAGGCATCTGCGCACATTCAGCTCACTGTACTCTCCGCACAGATTTAAGACCTCAGCCACTGCATTTTCAAAGAACTTAGACTGCATACCGGTAGCACCAACCGAACCAATTTCTTCTTTATCCACAAGAATACAGCAAATGGTTCTCTCCGTATCCTTGGTATCCAGCATAGCCTGCATGGAGGTATAAGCACAGACTCTGTCATCCTGACCGTAAGCTAGGATCATGCTGCGGTCAAGTCCTGCATCCCTTGCCTTACCCGCAGGTACAACTTCCAGTTCAGCGGAGATAAAATCCTCTTCCTCAATCTCATACTGAGCCTTCAAAATCTCCAGAATACCGGCTTTTACCGCTTCCTTTACCTTTTCCTTCTTACCGTCGGCATTTTTATCCTCTACCTTAGTCTCAACCAATATGGGTTTATTTCCCACAATAATATCCAGTGCTTCTCCCGGAATCAGTGCGGAAGCCTTCTTCTCCATCTGTTCCTGAGCAAGATGGGGCAACAAATCCGATACAAAGAACACCGGATCATCTTCATTTTCGCCAATATTTACCTCTATAGTGGTTCCGTCCTTCTTCACCATCACACCGTGAAGTGCCAGGGGGATCGTCACCCACTGATATTTCTTCACACCACCGTAATAATGGGTATCCAGATAAGCAAAGCCTCCATCTTCATACAAAGGATTCTGCTTTACATCCAATCTGGGGCTGTCAATATGGGCACCCAGAATGTTCATACCCTCTGCCATACTCTTTGAACCGATCTGAAACATGGCGATGGACTTATTCATCCAAACACTATATATCTTGTCACCCTTTTTCAGCGTTTTGCCCTCAGCGATCACTTCTTCCAATTCTCGATAGCCGGCTGCTTCAATGGTATTTACGATGGTATCGATACACTCCCGCTCTGTCTTACCATTGTCGAGAAATTCCCTATAATTCGCATTTAGCATTTCCAACTCTGCAAGCGCTGCCTCGTCATATAATTCCCATGTATTCTTTTTTTCCATAGCTTTCCTTTCTTTCAACACGTTACCTTACGCACAGAGCACCGCGAAGCAAAAGCCCCACGGTGTCTGCTATAACCACATGTTACGGGCAATACCCACAATTTACTGTCTCAGTTCAATACCCATCTGCTCCAGACCATTCAGAATCTTCTTCATAGCTGCAGTGATATCGTTTTCCTCAAGTGTTCTGTCCTTGGCACGGAAGGTAATGGAATACGCCACAGACTTATAGCCTTCCTTGATCTGGCTTCCCTCATAAATATCAAACAGGGAATAACTTTCCAGAATCTTACCGCCTCTCTGTGCGATCACCTTCTCGATCTGACCTACCATGATACTCTTAGGCACTACCATACTGATGTCACGGCTGACAGCAGGGAACTTGGCAATACCGGTGTACTTACGGTCAAATGTAGTATAAGGAATCATAGCAGGCATATCGATCACAGCCACATAAGCTCTACTTCCGATATCATAATTGTCCAATACTTCCGGATGCACTTCGCCCAGGTACCCCACAACGGTACCTTCATAGACGATCAGCGCCTGACGACCGGGATGCAGGAAGGTCTTGCCTGCCTGTGGATCATAATCCACTTTCTTGTGCATGCCCACACTTTCAAAGAACTCCTCTACTACACCCTTTAAGGTAAAGAAATCGCCATCCCCATAGAAGCCCAAAGTAAACTGCATTCTTTCCTCCGGAAGCTCTGTCACCGGCACAGCCTTAGGCAGATAAATATTGCCCAGCTCATATAACTTCACATTCTTATTACGACGGTTGTAGTTGGTAGCAAGGCTTGTCAGCATACCGTTTAAGGAAATGGTTCTCATCACGGAGAAGTCCTCACCCAAAGGATTAGAAATGGTAACTGTCTGACGAAGCCTGTCATCTGCCGGGATCAGCAGCTTATCAAATACCTTGGGACTTTCAAAGGAATAACACATTCCCTGTGAAAATCCGCAATACTCAGCAATATCTCTGGCCTTCTGCTCGATACGAAGCTTGTAAGAGAGCTTACCGGCAGTAGCCTCACCACTTGGCAGTGTGGTAGGAATCTTATCATAACCGTAGAAACGTGCTATCTCCTCAGCGATATCTGCAAAACCTTCCAGATCCTGACGGAAGGAAGGAATGACCAGTTCCTGCGCCTCTGCATCATATTCCAGATCTTCTCTTGCAAAGATTTCCAGCATTTCCTCAGCACTTACCTCTGTGCCAAGCAGACTGTTGATCCTTTCCGGCTCAAAAGCAATTCTGCGAAGAGGCGCAAGAGGCACCTTCACATCTACCATGCCACTCACCACTTCACCACAGCCAAGCTCCTCGATGAGCTGACAAGCGCGGTTAATGGCAGCTTCGGCATTTCTGGGATCCAGACCTTTTTCAAATTTTCCGGAGGCATCGGTACGAAGACCCACTCTCTTAGCGGACTTTCTGATATTAGGACCATTAAAGGTAGCAGCCTCAAACAGAACCGTCTTTACCTCATCCGTGATCTTACTGTTTTCTCCACCCATGATACCTGCGATACCGATTTCTTTCTCTGCATCACAGATCATCAATACTTCACTGTCAAGCTTTCTCATCTGACCATCCAGAGTCTGGAACTCATCTCCATCCTGTGCACGGCGTACGATGATCTTGTGTCCTGCCACCAGATCCAGATCAAATGCATGCATGGGCTGACCGTACTCTTCCATCACATAGTTGGTGATATCCACCAGGTTGTTGATAGGACGGATGCCGCTGGCCGCCAGACGTCTCTGCATCCACTTGGGAGAGGGACCGATCTTGATATTCTTGCAGACTCTTGCACAATATCTGGTGCAAAGATCTGTATCCCTTACTTCCACGCTCACATAATCATTCACATCCTCACCGTTGCCGGTTTCCTTCACTACAGGAGGGATAAAAGGCTTACGGAAGGTAGCTGCCGCTTCTCTGGCAATGCCCAGTACGCTATAACAGTCTACACGGTTACTGGTGATCTCATATTCAAATACTGTGTCTCGAAGTCCCAGAAGCGCTACTGCATCTGCTCCCACTTCCACATCATCTTCGAAAACATAGATGCCTTCTTCCGGTGCTTCCGGATACATCTCTCTGTTGGAGCCCAATTCTTCGATAGAACACATCATACCGTAGGAAGGTACTCCTCTTAATTTACCGGCTTTGATGGTGATGCCATCCTCAGGCAAAGGACCGCCATCGTGGCCTCCCGCTACTTTGCCGCCGTCAAGCACTACGGGTACCTTTTGGCCCACCTGTACATTGGGTGCACCGGTTACAATCTGAATGGTCTCTGTTCCCACATTCACCTGGCATACTACCAGTTTGGTGGCATCGGGATGAGCCTCGATGGAAACAATCTGTCCTACTACTATTTTGTCCAGGTTCTTGTCTAATCTTTCAAAACCTTCTACTTTTGTGCCGGAAAGTGTCATTGCGTCACAATACTCCTGATCCTCACAGGAAAGCTCCGGAACATATGCTTTAATCCATGATAATGCTGTATTCATGATTTATTATCCTCTCTTTCATTAGAACTGCTTTAAGAACCTTGCATCGTTCTCGTATAACAGGCGCATATCGTCTATCTCGTATTTCAGCAAAGCAATACGCTCCAATCCCACACCAAAGGCAAAACCGGTATATTCTTTGGGATCGATATTACTCATCTCCAACACATGGGGATGCACCATGCCACAGCCTAAAATCTCTATCCAACCGCTGCCTTTACAGAAACGGCAACCCTTACCGCCACACTTAAAGCAGCTGACATCCATTTCCGCACTGGGCTCTGTGAAGGGGAAATGATGGGGTCTGAATTTTACCTTGGTGTCTTCGCCAAACAACTCTTTTGCAAACTCTGCCAAAGTACCTTTCAGGTCCGAAAAAGTTACGTGTTTATCAATCACCAGACCTTCAATCTGATGGAAGGAAGGAGAATGGGTGGCGTCCACTTCATCTGCACGGAATACTCTGCCGGGAGCGATCATGTGGATGGGCAGCTTACCTTTCTCCATTTCATGTACTTGCACACCGGAAGTCTGGGTACGAAGCAGAATATCACCATTTACATAGAAGGTATCCTGCTCATCTTTTGCAGGATGATCTGCGGGAATATTCAACGCTTCAAAGTTATAATAGTCGGTCTCTACTTCAGGGCCTTCCACTACCTCATAGCCCATACCGATGAAAATACGCTCTACCTCTTCCAGTGCAATGGTATTGGGATGCCTGTGACCGATCTCAGCTTTCTTGGCAGGAAGGGTTACATCGATCACCTCTTCCTTCATTCTGGTTTCTCTTATGGCTACTTCCATGGCAGTACGTGCTTCTTCCAGCACCTTCTCGATCTCCTGACGGGTCTCGTTTACCCACTGTCCTACTTGGGGACGCTCCTCGGCAGGCACATCCTTCATGGACTTAAGGACTTGTGTCAGCTCACCCTTCTTACCAAGGATACTGACTCTTACTTCATTCAGCTTCTCTGTTGTGTCACAGGACTTGATCTGTGTCAGGGCTTGCTCCCTGATTTTGGTTAATTTTTCTTTCATTTTGGTTCCTTTCTTTGGGCTGGGGCGGCTTCGGGGATTGCGGCGAAGGGGGCGCCCCGGCATGTCAGGTGTTGTGATGCTGGCACGCTCTCGCTCTGTGAAAAACGTAGCGGTACTAGGTTCGAGCAGGAACAGCATCCTGCTCTCACCAAGGACCGACGTTTTTCAAAGGCCTGCATCACAACACCTGACATGCCGGGGCTGGTCTTGCAGCAATTCGAAGCTGCATCCAGCTAATAAATGTCGTAATAAAATGGGGGGACTTTTATATACTTTGGTATATTTAACAAGTGTGCGCCGCTAGGCACACATTTAAAAAGTCCCATGTTGTATATTCTACAACATGGGACGAAAAAATTTCCGCGGTACCACCCAGGTTCCTGCCCAATATTAAAATTAAAACAAGGGCAGACTCTTAATTGACGCTTAACGGGCGCTCACGGCCTAAATTACTGAATCGCAAAATGCGGATGGTTGGTTTAGGCGGCTCGGGTGGGAAATTCGAACGTTCATTTGAACTTAAGGAAGCTTGCAGCCGATGACTTCCTCTCTCTGTAAGAAAATGATGTTCTACTGACACCTTCTTAGCTTTTAACATATTTTGCTGTATCTTATTTTAGTAACTTGCACGGGAAATGTCAAGCCCTAAATTGGAAAAAATCACTTATTTAATGATTTAGACTGAAATATGGCCCGGAGGCAAATGGTTTAGTTATTGTAACTCCTGTTCAAATAAGCACCGATCAACAAAATGTACATACAAAAATATAACCAGATCATCACGATTACAATAATGGACAGGCTGCCGTAAATGGTGTATGAACCACTTCTGCTGACATAAAGGGAAAAACCCCAGGAAAAGATGCTCCAGGACACAGCGGTGAAGGTCGCCCCGGGAATCTGATCTTTTATACGTAGCTTCACATCCGGGACAAAGGCATACATGGCTGCAAAAAGCAAAGTGAGCACCAGCCAGACCGCTAGAAACCTGAAATTCATTAAAAATGCAATAAACACCCGTACCTGCGGAAACCGATACAGCGTCAGGTTTACCAGCTGATTGCCAAACACCATGACAAAGAGCGACAAGATCACCACCACCAGCATGACCAAGGTATACATGGAAGCAATAAATCTTCGAACGAAATAATTCCGATGCTCCTCCACATCGTAGATGGCATTCAGTCCCCGCATCAGCGCCTGCACACCTTTTCCTGCAGACCACAGTGTAGCAAGGGCTGCAATGGACAAGATACCTGCAGACTTGTCATAGACTTCTGAAATCAAGTCAGCCACCAAAGGATCCATCAGATCAGGTGTCAGATCCGTCACCGCCAACAACAGATTCTCCTCCGTCAGCGGTGTGAAAGGTATGATCGTGCAGATCATGATCAACATAGGAACAATGGATAAAAAGAAGAAAAAGGCTGTACTTGAGGCATAGGCACTGACATCCTGCCTCTTCATTTCCCTTGTAAAATCCCGCAATATGATATATAGTTTATTGGTCATTTTCACTTACAGATTCCTCCATCACGATCACTTATATGGTTCCGTATATTTCTTTTACTTGGCATCCATGGTAAAAAAACGTTAGAATCCCTTCTGCCATCATTCCTTCTTCTGCCATATTTCTGGCGCCATTCTGGGACATTCCCACGCCATGACCATACCCGCCACCAACTATAATATACCCTGTCACACAACCCTCCTCAACCAACGGCTCCACCACACAATAAGCGCTGGGAAGCAGACTGGGCGCATTCATCTGACTTCCATCCTGTCTAAGCACCTTGGACGCCGTATTACAAAGCACATATCGAATATTATACTCCGTTAAGACCTTATATACATTCTTATCCGTCTCGATCAACAATTCCCTGGCCACACCACCGGGCCCACGACTGATGATACAGATATCTTTCACTGCCTTCCATTCACCGATGGGACGACTTTCAAACTCCTCATCTTTCCCTTGGGTCAAAACACGTTGGGGATTTACCTGATAGCGCTGTATCAATCTATCCCTGATTTTGTCTCCATCCACATCAGTCACCGTATAACTCCAACGATACCAGGGTTCTTCAGCTTCATAATCCGCCTCATTCTTAGAATGAATAAATTCTGCAAAATCATCCTCATACATAAACATCTGCGCCACTGTTGCCTCCCTATCGGTGTCCCGGTTCAAACGTGAGATAGGCTGTGGCCTCAGATAAGAGGGACTGCCCCCGATTTCCGTATTCCAGACATCCCCATCACTGCCAATTCCGCAGGACGTAGAATAATAATAGGTCTCAGCCGGAACACCATCCTCTGCAAACAATACTTGACCGAAGGTCTCCTTCACCGCAGTAGTAGCCACCTCCTGCTCCGCAATATTATTATACACCTGATACCCTGTACTATCATCCACATGTGCACCGTACTGTGCCAATCCTGCATGAAGCATATGCCTGTAAGCATAGGTCCTTGCACAGATTGCTTGAGCCTTCAGCGCTTCCTTCGGATAAGAAGCAGGCATCTCACTGGGCACCACACTGTACAGATATTCCTCTAAAAGCACCTCATTGATCACCGCCAGCCCATCCTCCATCTTTACGATTTCAAGAGTTCCTCTGTATGC
This sequence comes from Acetatifactor sp., assembly GCA_045540075.1. Taxonomy (GTDB): domain Bacteria; phylum Bacillota; class Clostridia; order Lachnospirales; family Lachnospiraceae; genus Acetatifactor. The sequence goes on from JAZQGM010000076.1 coordinate 48,689, forward strand.
CGGCGTACCCTGACTTCTGCTGACATTCTGCAAAATGACTTTACCGGTCAATACCTCCGGCACGATACGTACCCTATCAAACGCCCCTTCTGCCGCTGCCATAACACCTTCTGTTCTGCTTTCTGCACGAAACACCACACTGTCCGCTCCAATACTACACACTTCTCCGGCTCGATGCATCTCCTGCACCCGCTGTCCGTAAGCACCATATTCCACCGCAAAATCCGTATCACAGGTAAAAGTAACCGTCTCATGCAAAAGTGCCTGATAATCCCCCGCCTTTATCAGCACCCTTATGTACTCCATCACCGCTTCCTTCACCAGCAAAATACTGCATATTTTACCATTTTCTACCACAAAATCCGCAAAATTATACCCTATCACAACATCCTGCGGTCCACACATCGTCAAAATATCATACAACCGATATCCTCTATAATCCTCTGTAAAAGGCAGATAACCAATACCCAGAAGCTCCACTCCCCCTGCATCCACAGCCAATACCTTCCCATTTACTTTATGTGTCTTACACACAACCTGTGACACCAGCTCATCCACCAATGTCACATCTGCCACCTGCTCCCGATATGCAACCGGCACCACCACACCTTCCCCAAACGCATATGTACGCTCCTGCCCCTCTTCAAAAACCCGGATACCTGTCTCCTCCACTTCCATGATCCATACATTCACAACCTCCCGTATCACAGGCACATGCACCGGCTCCCGCCCTATCAGCGCAAACAACAAGCCTGCCACAAATATCACCAACAAGAACAAAATCCCCAAGATACAGACTAAAGCCTTCATCTGCATCCGCTGCGATCGATTCATAGAATCCCCTAATCTACCCATATATGCTCCACTCCTGCTTCCTTTACAATACGTCAAAGAGCAGTCCCGAAGGACTGCTCCCCTTATCTTTTGTACTTCGCATGATGCTTTATCTGCACTCATTACCCCCAAGATGCCGGTTCCTGCCTTTTGACTCCTAGCGTATGCCAGGTGGGTAAAATCCGCAACCAAAGCTTTTGCCTTCCCTTCCAATCCTCTTACGAGTGAGGGCTTGACAGCCACTTGGCAATATAGGAATCCCGTTTAAAGTAGATGTAGGTTCAAAATAAACAGGAGTTGTCGTACACCTCAGGTTAAGTATATTATAGCCAATATTGAGGCATTTGACAACAGGAAATTTTTGTTTATTGCAAAAATTTATTTACTATCCGATCTGCAAACTAGCGGTGCAATTTAACAGTTTACCCGCAGCATCTGTGCTCTCCCATGCAATTTCATCGGAATAGAGTCCGCAGGCAGGAAGATGCAGTCTCCTTTGTAGAAGTTGATCGCTGTCTCTTCTCTGTAGAGCACTCCACATCCGCTTATACACAAAAGCACTTGAAAGGTATTCACCGATGATTTGATATCTGCCATTTTCCGGCATTGTTCTGTATTAAGCAGTAATCGTTCCACCTGAAAATATTTACACCGACATAGGAATTCCGAAGCACAGCCTCTGGTATATCGTAAGATGCGCATTGGTTGTCTGGGATGGGTACTTGCTTTTAGATTTGCCACATCCAGGGCTTTGTCTATGTGCAGTGGTCGTTTTTGACCTTCTTTGTCAACGCGGGCATAATCGTACATTCGGTAAGTCAGGTTAGAGTTTTGCTGTATCTCTGCAATGAGGGCACCGGCACCAATGGCATGGACGGTTCCGGCCGGAATATAGAACACATCATCTCTATGGACGGGTACTTTCTGTAGGTATTTTTCCACTGTACCATTTCGTAGGCTTTCCCGCAGCCGATCTTTGTCCATATCATGGTGGAAACCGTAGATCAGGCTGGCATCCCTGGCTGCGTCCAGCACATACCACATCTCTGTTTTGCCCTGGGAACCATTCTCCTGTTTGGCTGCGTAAGCATCGTCCGGGTGAACCTGTATGGAAAGATTGTCTCTGGCATCGATCAATTTTATCAAGATCGGGAGTTGGCCACTCGCAGCTGATCGTTGACCCAGATATTCCGGATGTAGCTTAAGCACCTCGGTTAATGTCATACCTTCATACACTCCGCTTGCCACCACACAGGGGCCATCCGGATGGGTAGAGCATTCCCAGGTCTCTGCCAGGGGTGTCATATCCGGGGATTTGTCGAAATCATCTTTCAGGCGTCTGCCGCCCCAGAGGTAGTCTTTGCCTGCGGGGCGCAGAAGGAAAGGTTTAGGATTCGAGGGGGTATTTCTTTTTGTCATGGACACTGATCTCCTTGCCAAGCTGGACTTCAATGACTTTCAGCTCTGTATCTGCTATGATGGTATGACGACAGCCAGCCTCCATGGTGATCACATCTCCTGCTTGTACCTGTTGCTCCATGCCATCTACGATGGTTCGTCCTTCACCTGATATAATGGTCCAGACCTCGTCGCGCCTTTCATGGCTGTGGTAGTGCATACGGTGACCGGGCTGTAAGGTTACTTTGATGGTCAGGCTTTCTTCTTCCACATCAATTATCCGAAAGCTGCCCCAGGATTTCTCGGCAAACATAATCTGTTGATCCAATCGGTCAACAACGGGCTTGATATAACTTGACTGCTCTTTGTCGGATACCAGAATACCTTCCGGGCTTGCACAGATCACCATATCTTTCAGCCCCATACACAAAATAGGCATATCCAGTTCATTGACTACATGAACATTCTCGCAGGTGTCATTGAACATGGCATCCCCCACACAGCCTTCTTCCATAGCTTCTGTCAAAGTATTCCAAGTGCCCAGATCCTTCCATTGTCCCCTAAAACGCATGACTTTGATATCATTTTCTTTTTCCACTACTGCATAATCAAAGCTGATTTTGGTCAGGGTATCATACTTGGAGTACAGGTCGTCATAATCGCTAAAATCAATGAGCTGATGTGCTTTTTCCAACACATACTTTAACTTGTAAGCAAAGACACCTCCGTTCCACAGGGCACCTTTACGGATATATTTCTGCGCGGTCTGTGCGTCCGGCTTTTCCTGAAATGTCTCCACGCCACTGACCAAGGCGTTGTCTTTGGGAATGATGTAGCCGTACTTTTCACTGGGATAGGTAGGCTCTATGCCCATCAGCACCAGGTTCGCCTGGCCTTCTTTCGCAAGCCTTCCCAGCTCTTTTAACGCTGCAAAGTAGTCGTCTTCCACGTATGGGTCCACGGGACACACTACCACGGACTCCTCTTCCGATATGCCTTTTCTATCATGAAGATAAGCAGTGGCCAGTGCGATGGCCGGGAAGGTATCTCTTCTACAAGGTTCTACACATAAACCTACGGCATCTCCCAACTGATTGTGAATGGCAGATACCTGAGTCTTGGAGGTGGCCACCGTAACATTGGCCTGTGCATCAGCCTTCAAAATCTGACTGTAGACACGCTGTACCATGGATTCATACTGCCCTTCTGGATTTTTAAAAATTTTAATAAACTGTTTGGAGCGGATGTCGTTGGACAGCGGCCAAAGTCGCTTTCCGGATCCGCCGGATAGTAATATGATATTCATAATGTCTCCTTTTCCAGGCATACTGCTTGCTCTGCTCTCATGCCACTAACGCTCTGCCCGCATGGGGTTATTCAAAAAATCCTCATAAGCCAGACGAATGCCCTCTTCCAGCTCTATGCGATATTTCCAGCCTAGCTTTTCAAGCTTTGACACATCTAAAAGTTTTCTGGGGGTACCGTCAGGCTTGGATGTATCCCATTTAATCTCTCCCTCATAGCCAATGACCCTCGCGGTCAATTCTGTCAGTTCTTTGATCGTTAGCTCTTTACCGGTTCCCACATTCACTGTCTCATTCCCGGAATAATGATTCATCAGAAAGATACAGGCATCTGCCAGATCATCCACGTACAAAAACTCCCGAAGAGGAGTTCCCGTTCCCCAACAGGTCACTTCCTTTAAACCTGCCTCTTTCGCTTCATGGAACCTGCGGATCAATGCAGGCAACACATGACTGTGGGTGGGATGATAATTGTCATTTGGTCCGTACAGGTTGGTGGGCATAGCTGAAATGTAGTCAGTACCGTACTGCCTATTCAGGAATTCGCAATACTTCAGTCCTGATATCTTAGCCAGCGCATAAGCCTCGTTGGTTTTTTCCAGCTCAGAGGTCAACAGACAACTTTCCGGCATAGGCTGTGGTGCCATTCTGGGATAGATACAGGAGGATCCCAGAAACAGCAGTTTTTTACATTGATTCTGCCAGGCAGAATGGATCACATTCATCTCCATGATCATATTTTCATACATGAAATCAGCCAGGGCCTCTGAATTGGCTATGATACCTCCTACCTTGGCTGCCGCCAGAAATACATAGTCCGGCTTTTCTTCGGCAAAAAAAGCTTCTACTGCTTCCTGCCTGGTCAGATCCAGTTCCTTGTGGGTTCTTAGCACAATATTGTGATACCCCCCGGCATTCAGCCCCTGAACAATAGCAGAACCGACCATGCCACAGTGACCTGCCACATATATTTTTGCGTCTTTATGCATCATGATATTTATCCTTCTTTCCTTTTTTCTTACCACTTTTTCAACAATGCCGCCTCACGCTTTGCCAGAGCCCTGTCATGCTCTGCCATAATACGCACCAACTCCTCATAACCGGTTTTCTGGGGATTCCAACCAAGCACAGTCTTTGCCTTCGTAGGATCTCCCCACAGATTGTCCACATCTGTGGGCCGAAACCACGCCGGATTTACGCAGACCACCATTTTGCCGCTCTCTGCATCATATCCCTTCTCATCAAGACCTTCTCCTTCCCAGCGAATACGAATCCCATTCACTTTAAAAGCCTTTTCTGTAAAATCTCTCACCGTATGCTGCACACCCGTGGCGATCACAAAATCCTCCGGCACATCATGCTGCAGCATCAGCCACATACATTCCACATAATCCTTGGCATATCCCCAATCCCGCAGAGAATCCATATTCCCCAGCTCCAGATGATCCTGCAGCCCTTCAGCGATCCTACCTGCCGCCAGAGTGATCTTCCTGGTCACAAACGTCTCCCCTCTTCTCTCCGACTCATGATTAAACAAAATCCCATTCACCGCAAACATCCCATAAGCCTCCCGATATTCTTTGGTGATCCAGAATCCATACTGCTTCGCCACCGCATAAGGGCTATAAGGATGAAAAGGCGTGGTCTCCCTCTGAGGCACTTCTTCCACTTTCCCATACAATTCCGAAGTAGATGCCTGATAGATCCTGGTCTTCTTCGTAAGCCCCAGAATCCTTACCGCCTCCAACACCCTAAGCACCCCAATGGCATCCACATCTCCGGAATACTCCGGCACATCAAAGGATACCTGTACATGGGACTGCGCAGCCAGATTATAAATCTCATCCGGATGCACCTCACCCACTATCCTGATCAAAGAAGACGCATCCGACAAATCACCATCATGCAGTTTCACTACATTCCTTGCGATCAAATGATCAATACGCCCGGTATTCGAAATTGATGCGCGCCTTACAATGCCGTGCACTTCATATCCCTTCTCCACTAAAAATTCCGCCAAATAAGAGCCATCCTGCCCCGTAATCCCCGTAATTAACGCTGTTTTCATATAAGCCTCCGATTAAATTTTGACCGCCCGAGGATATTGTACTTAGGGCCGCCCGGGGAGGCAGGCATTGAAATTCCGGCACGCTCTCGCTCCGTGAAAAACGCAGCGGTACTAGGCTCGAGACGGAAATCTCCGATTTCCGCCTGACCTCGCCAAGTGCCGGCGTTTTTCAAGGGCCTCCATTTCAACACCTGCCTCCCCGGGCTACTCTAATGCAATCCATGGACGTTAAATATTTACATGCTTTTTATTCTATACGAACTATTATATGTTTATAAGTGTTTATCTTGTGGAAAAGTAGCATTATATTGACTTTTATATTATTTGTGTTATTATGTATTATGATGTTAAGTATTATGTTTTTTGGAGTTTAGCTGTTTATTTATATATACCACTAAATTATTATCATTTATGGGGCTTGCATTAGTGTAGCCCCCCAGAAAGGACTAATCATGGAAACCACTTTATTTGAGGGGAATTTTGAGAATAGTGATCGTATTATTTACACGCCATCTGCATTTGCGAAGACTAGTTTACTGCACTTGCAGGAGACCGGGCAGTTGTCTGCTACGAAGCTTCATACCAGTCGAAGGGAGAATCTTGGTTCTTATCTTTTTTTTCTGGTGAAGAAGGGATCGGGTGTCTTGGAGTATGATGGGGAACGTTATTGGATTAAGGAGGGGCATTGTGTGTTTATTGATTGTAGGAAACAGTATTCACACAGTACTTCGGAGAATCTGTGGACGCTTAGGTGGGTGCATTTTTATGGGCCGAATATGAATAGTATTTATGAGAAGTATGCGGAGCGTGGAGGGAGACCTTGCTTTACAACCGGTAAGTTGGAGAGGTTTGAGGAGTTGCTGGATGCAATTTATGAGATTGCGGCATCAGATATTTATATACGGGATATGAAGATCTATGAGAAACTTACTTCTTTGCTTACTTTACTGATGGAGGAAAGTTGGAATCCTTCTGCAGCGGTTCCTGCACCATCTTTGAAGCGGGATATGCAAGTGGTTAAGGATTATCTTGACTTGCATTATCAGGAAAAAATTACTTTGGATCGTTTGGCAGAGGAATTTTTTATCAACAAATTTTATCTGACCAGGGTATTTCGGGAGCAGTTTGGGCTGACAATCAATCACTATTTGTTGCAGATTCGGATTACCCATGCTAAGAGGCTGTTGCGCTTCAGCGACTTGTCAATTGAGAAAATTGCGGTGGAATGCGGGATGGCAGATGCTAATTATTTTGCACGGTTGTTTAAGAAGGTGGAGGAATGTTCTCCGGGAGAATTTCGCAAACGTTGGTAATAATGCAAACGCTTTATTATAATGCGTTTAAGGCAGAATTGGTCTAAGAGCCTTTTGGCGTCATGTTCACATTAACCGTTTCTGCCCTTTTTCATCATCAAACTGTTTCCTTGTAAGCCGGTTTTAAATATTTGGGCATGCCGTTCTCAAAAAGTACCTGGCTTTCCCCTTGAATCAGCGGTGTCACATAATTCAGAAATGCATCGGCGATATCGGTTCCATGGGCAGTGATCCACTCAGCGGGGAATTTCTTCTCCCGGTTGCAGATTTTGTTTACATCCTCTGTACCGTAGGAAATAGCATATTCACCCTCTGCTCTCTCAAAGGTGATCATAATGCCGGTCTGTGAGGCAAGTGCAGCCTGAACACCATGTCTGCCGGCGCCTTCTGCTTCCTTGATATCAGTCTGGGATGCCAGTATGGCTGAGCATCTCTGGGGAAGGTTGATTTCGATGGAACGGCATTTGCAACCGATTCTCTCTTTGATGATTCCTTCCAAAACTTTGCCACAGCCGGTAAGCATCTTATGGCCAAAGTTGTCCACCCCTGCATCTGCACCGTATTCACAGATGAATTTACCACTCTTGTCGGAAATGCCCTCTGACACGCATACCACTACGGAAGTCTGCTGTTTTAATGCTTCTTTTACATCATTTACAAAAATATCCACATCAAAATCGCTTTCCGGTAAATATACCAGTAAGGGATTACGGTCATAGTCAGTTCTTGCCAGAACACTGGCTGCTGTTACCCATCCGGCATTGCGGCCCATCAGCTCCACAATGGTTACTACAGAATGCTCATATACACCGGCATCCAGTACGATTTCTTTGACAGTAGCTGCCACATATTTGGCAGTAGAGCCAAATCCCGGCGTATGGTCTGTCATGATCAAATCGTTATCAATGGTCTTAGGCACTCCCACAAAACAAATATCCTCGCCTACTTTGGCAGCATATCTGCTTAATTTGGAAACTGTATCCATTGAGTCATTTCCACCAATGTAGAAAAACGCTTTGATCTCATATTCTTTCAACTTATCCATAATGGCAGGATAAACTGCATCTTCCAGATTCTCGGGCAGTTTAAACCGACAGCTTCCCAAAAATGACGCCGGTGTGGTCTTTAACAGACTGATATCATGATCTTTGGCATAATCTGACATATTGATCACACGATTCTTCAAGAATCCTTCAATGCCATTTACCATACCGTAGACAGTATCCACTTTGTTATTGTCGATTGCTTCCTGTACCACACCGTACAAAGAAGCATTGATAACAGCCGTAGGGCCGCCTGATTGTCCTACTAAAATATTGTACATCTCGTTCCTCATTTCTGCGCTGAAATTTATTCTCTACACGGAACAAGCTCCTTGAAAGGAGCCTGTTCCAAAATCCATATCTAAACTCTTTCTTACAGAGTAGCAGCCTCATCAACGATCTTCTTAAGAGCTGCAAGTGCTTCTTCAGGAAGAGCATCGTATCCGGCCTTCTTGGTGCTGTAGCCTTCTACTGCGTCTACACGGTTCTGCATAGCATTCTTCAGAGCTGCTACGTAATCTGCATCGTTAAGTTCAGGAGTAAAGCCTTCCCAATCCATGATCTCGATATCGTAGAGAGGTCCCCACTGAGTGAACTCAGCTCTCTTCTCTACGATAGCTTCCAGAACACCAAGGGTATCAGCAGGTTTTACCTTCTTGCCCATGAAGTCACCGGTGTTGATGATGTAGCAGTCTACATCCTTCTCTTCTACCAGCTTCTTGAACTTCTCGTAGTCGTTAACCAGAGGATAAGTTCTGAAGGGGTTAGCATAAGGAACGATACGAAGAGCGTTCATATCGGTACCTGCTGCTACACGCTCTGCGGTAGAGGTCTTGGTAGCCAAAGTAGCACCCATAACAGATGCCAAAGCTGCACCTTTCAGCTTCACTACAGGAGGAATGGTAGGATCCTTCATGATCCAGAAGATCGCATTTACAGGAGCATCGATCTTGTCTACGCGGTTAGGAGACCACAGTTTGGACTTGATCGCACGTCCGTTACCATTTCTGATATCCTCAGTAACCAGCTGAACCTTGCCATCCTCATCCAGAGTAGCAGATACGTTCTGAGCGGTCAAAAGGAACTTGTTGTCAGCACATCCGGTAGGATAGTCTGCAGTCTTATCAAAGTAAGAAGGCTCCAGAGCGATGGATGCACAGGTATCGGTATTGATGATGAAAGCATCATCATGAAGAACCTTGATCTCATATTTGCCGTTATGTTTTGCATGAGTCAGAGTAGACTTACCTGATCCGGACAGACCATATACGGAAGCAACGAACTTGCTGCCGTCAGCCAGCAAATATTCCTTCTGTCCGCCGTGGCAGGATGCATAACCGTTTCTGTTAGCGATAGCCCAAGCCATGGTCAGAGTCCCCTTCTTGTGCTCACCAAAATATCTCATACCAAGGATACCTG